>JAJZGF010000066.1 GCA_021805025.1 Acidobacteriota bacterium | reverse complement strand
ACAGCGGCAGCCGCGGGGCCTGCGCCGCCAACCGCTGCAAACGGCGCGGTCGGGATCGCGCCGGCTCCAGCTGAGGCCGGAGAGGCATTCAAGTCAGGCGAGATCCCGCTAAGCGTGCCAGCCATGGCGGGACTGAGCGCAGGTGTGGTGCCGGAAGACACGGTTGTCGCAGTGACCAACGCGCCGCCGGCTGTAGGGAATTCCGCTGTGGTGGCGGCGGCGCTGCTTGCGGCGAAGGCAGGCGTAGCGGCTGCCGCGGCCGGGGCGGCTGCAGCCGCTGCTGCAGTGGCGCTGCCCGCAGTGCCTGCATTGGGCAGCGCCGTGACGGCTCCGGCGTTGCTGGCCTTGATGTAAATGCCATTCAACGCATCGGGGCTCAACTGATATCGCGGATCGACCTCCATCACGACGAAGTACTGGTTAAGGCCGGTGTACATGGTCGAGACTTCGCGCTGGCCGAAGGCGTCGTAGAGCGCCTGGTCAATGGCGCTGGCGGTAATGCCAAGGCGCGAGGCCGTGTCCCGGTCAATGGCCAGGTTTGAGGCCAGGCCCTGGTCCTGCTGGTCTGTGGAGGCGTCGCGCAGCTCCGGCATCGTCCTCATCCGCGCAAGCAGGCGCGGAGCCCACTTGTTCAACTCTTCGAGGTTTTCGTCAGAGAGTGTGTACTGGTACTGGGCGTCGGAGACGCGTCCGCCGATCTGGAACTCCTGCTGCACCTGCAGGAACAGCGTGGCTCCCGGAACACTGGTCAGTTTGCCGCGCAGGCGATTCACGACCATGTCGGAGGTGACGCCTTTGCGCTCGCTGGGCGGCTTGAGGTTAATGAACATGCGCCCGATGTTGAGCGCGCCTCCGCCCGGTCCGGAGCCGCCTGCAAAGGCCACCAGCGTACTGACTGCCGGGTCATCGAGCACCATCTGAGCCAGCTGGCGCTGCTTGTCGCGCATGGCGTCAAAGCTGATGTCCTGGGCAGCGTGCGTGGTGCCGCCGATGCGGCCCGTGTCCTGTTGCGGAAAGAAGCCCTTGGGCACAATGACAAACAAATAGCCGTTCAGAATCACGGTTCCAAATACGATACCGAGCATGAGCCACTGGTGGCGCAGCACCCAGCGCAAGCCGGTATTGTATTCGTCGTGGAGCCACTGGAAAGCGCGCTCGCTGGCGCGGTAAATGCGGCCATGGCGGCTCTCGTCGCGGGCCTTGAGAAACTTCGCGCAGAGCATGGGAGTCGTCGTGAGCGAGACAAGCAGGGAAACGGCGATGGCCACGGAAAGAGTGACCGCGAACTCGCGGAATAGCTTGCCGACGATGCCGCCCATCAACAGGATGGGGATGAAGACCGCAATCAGCGATGAGCTCATGGAGACGACAGTGAAGCCGATCTCTCGCGAGCCCTTCATGGCCGCATCGAAGGGCTGCATGCCCTGTTCGATGTACCGCGTGATGTTTTCAATGACGACGATGGCGTCATCCACCACAAAGCCGGTAGAGATGGTGAGCGCCATCAATGACAGATTGTCGATGGTATAGCCCAGCAGGTACATCACGCCGAAGGTGCCGACCAGCGAGAGCGGGACGGCAACCGATGGGATGATGGTGGCCCAGACCTCACGCAGGAAGAGAAAGACGACCAGAACGACCAGGACGACACTGATCATGAGCGAGATTTCTACGTCCCGGACGCTGTCGCGAATACTGGTGGTGCGGTCTGCAACCACGTCGATCTTGATGGTGGGCGGAATCTCGGCCTGCAGCCGCGGCATCTCCCGCAGCACGCTGTCCACGGTGGAGATGACATTCGCGCCCGGCATCTTGAAGATGATGATCATCACCGCGGTCTTCAGCTTGGACGGCGGGCCCTTGGCGGGATTGATGCCGACCACGCCGGCGGTGTGAATGTCGGCGATGCTGTCCGAGACGGTGCCTACGTCGGAGACGCGGACGGGCGCGCCAGTCTGGAGGTTATAGCCGACGATGATGGGTGCGTAGTCGAGAGCCTTGAAGATTTGATCGTTATCGTCAATGGACCAGCGATGCGTTGCGTCCTGAAAAGCGCCCTTGGGCCGGTTGGCATTGGCGTTGGCCAGTGCGGTGCGCACGGCCTCAAGGCCAACGCCGTTGTTGCCCAACTGCATGGGATTGAGCTCGACACGCACGGCCGGCTGCGAAGTGCCGCCGACGAAGACCTGGCCCACGCCCGAAATCTGGGCGATCTTCTGCGCCAGGATGGAATCGGCCATGTCATAAATTTCCGGCTTGGGCACGATGTCTGAGGTGAGCGTGAGGATGAGCACGGGCGCGTCGGCAGGGTTGGCCTTGCGGTAGCCGGGGTTCTGCGGCAGGTAAGAGGGCAACTGGCTTCGCGCCGCATTGATGGCAGCCTGCACGTCGCGCGCGGCGGCGTCGATGTTGCGGTTCAGGTCAAACTGCAGAATGACCGAAGCGGTGCCCAGACCGCTGGTCGAGGTCATCTGGTTGACGCCGGCAATGCGTCCGAACTGGCGTTCGAGCGGCGTTGCGACCGACGACGCCATCGTCTCCGGGCTTGCGCCGGGCAGGCCTGCGCTGATGCCAATGACAGGAAAGTCCACATCCGGCAGCGAAGCTACCGGCAAAATCGAGTAGGCCACGGAGCCGGCGAGGAGCATCGCAAGGCTGAGCAGCGTGGTGGCGACCGGGCGGCGAATGAATGGCGCGGAAAGATGCATCGCTCGATGTTCCTCAGTCGCCTGCGACCGGCTCTTCGTGCAGGCTGGGCTGCTGAACCTGCATGTGCAGCCGGCGGGCAAGTTTGTCGAAGTAGAGATAGACGACGGGAGTGGTGTAAAGCGTAAGCAGTTGCGAGAAGATGAGGCCGCCGACGATCGAAATGCCCAGAGGCTTGCGCAGCTCCGCGCCGACGCCGCCGCCAAGCGCCAGCGGCAGGCCGCCGAGCAGCGCCGCCATGGTGGTCATCAGGATAGGACGGAAACGCAGGAGGCAGGCCTGGAAGATGGCTTCCTCGGCCGGCTTGCCCTGGGTGCGCTCTGCATCGAGGGCAAAGTCGATCATCATGATGGCGTTCTTCTGCACAATGCCGATGAGCAGTATGATGCCGATGAGCGCGATGACGCTGAACTCTGAGTGTGTAATGAGCAGCGCGAGCAGCGCACCCACGCCCGCCGAGGGCAGAGTGGAGATGATGGTGATGGGGTGGATGAAGCTCTCATAGAGCACGCCCAGCACAATGTAAACGGTGACCAGCGCGGCAAGGATCAGAAGCGGCTCGTTGGCCAGCGAGGTCTGGAAAGCAGCGGCGGTGCCCTGGAAGCTGGCGTTGATCGAGGCCGGCATCTGGATGCGTTCCTCCACCTGATTCACCGCCGTCACAGCGTCGCCCAGAGCCTTGCCGGGCGCCAGGTTAAAGCTGATGATGGTCGAAGGGAACTGGCCCTGGTGTCCGATCGAGAGCTGTGCCGTGGTCTGTTCCCAGTGGGCCAGCATGCTCAGCGGCACCTGTGTCCCGTTGGCGGATTTGACGTAGAGTTCGTTCAGCGTCGAGGGCGCAGTCTGAAAGTTCGGCGCAACCTCCATGACCACGTGGTACTGGTTGAGCTGCGTAAAGATGGTGGAAACCTGGCGCTGTCCGAAGGCGTCGTAGAGCGTGTTATCAATGTCGGCCATGGCGATGCCCAGCCGCGCGGCGGTGTCGCGGTCAATCACCAGTTCCGCGCCCAGTCCCTGGTCCTGCAGGTCGCTGGCCACATCGGTGACGACTTTTTCTTTCCTCAGCTCCTCAACCATCCTGCGCGTGTAGGTGGCCAGTTCCGTCGGGTTGGGATCTTCCAGCGCGTACTGGAACTGCGTACGGCTCACACGGTCTTCCACCGTCAGATCCTGCAAGGGTTGCAGGAAGAGCTGAATGCCCTGCACGGTATCCACCTTGGCCTGCAGTCGGTGAATCACGTCCGTAGCGGAGATTTTGCGCACATCGAGCGGTTTCAGGTTGATCTGGATGCGGCCGGAGTTGAGCGTCGTATTTGTCCCGTCCACGCCAATGAAGGAGGACACATTTTCGACTGCCGGGTCGTTGAGGATGACATCGACGAGCTGCTGCTGGCGCTGAGCCATGCTGGTGAAGCTGACGGTCTGCGGCCCTTCGCTGATACCCAGAATCACGCCGGTATCCTGCACCGGGAAGAAGCCCTTGGGGATGACGATGAAGAGGAGGATAGTTGCCACCAGTGTGGAAATGGTGACCAGCAGCGTGATGAAACGAAAGCGCAGTACCGTCTGGAGCGTACGCCCGTAGGCGGCGATGACGGAGTTGAAGACCTTCTCAGACCAGTGATAGAAGCGCGTCTGGCGGGCATGCGCCTTGTCCTGCAGGATGCGCGAGCACATCATCGGAGTCAGCGTCAGCGAGACTACGGCGGAGACGAGAATGGTGACGGCAAGCGTGATGGCGAACTCGCGGAACAGACGCCCCACCACATCGCTCATAAAGAGCAGCGGAATGAGCACCGCGATCAGCGAGACCGTCAGGGACATGATGGTGAAGCCGATCTGTTCGCTGCCCATGAGCGCCGCCCGCATCGGGCTCATGCCTTCCTCGATATAGCGCGAGATGTTCTCAATCATCACGATCGCATCGTCCACCACAAAGCCAGTGGAGATGGTCAGCGCCATGAGGGTGAGATTATTGAGCGAGTAGCCCAGCAGGTACATCACGCCGAAGGTGCCCACAATAGACAGCGGCACGGCGACGGATGGAATGATGGTGGCCGCCAGATTACGCAGGAAAAGAAAGATGACCATGACGACAAGGGCGATGGTGAGCATCAGCTCATATTCCACGTCCTTGACCGAGGCCCGGATGGTGACGGTGCGGTCTGTGAGCACCTTGACCTGTACGCTTGCGGGCAGGCTGGTCTGCAACTGCGGAAGCAGCTTCTTGATGCGGTCCACGACGGCGATGATGTTGGCGCCGGGCTGACGCTGGATGTTCACGATGACCGCCGGCTGACGATCCATCCAGGCGGCCTGCTGCGAGTTCTCAGCCGAGTCCACAATCGTGGCCACATCGGAGGCGCGCACCGCTGCGCCGTTGCGATAGGCGACTATGACGGGCTTGTAGTCGGAGCTGGAAAGCAATTGGTCATTGGCGCCGATAGTGTAGGACTGGCGCGTGCCGTTCAGTGTGCCCTTCGCCTGGTCCACGTTGCTGGCCGCGAGCGCGGTGCGCAGGTCTTCAAGGCTCAGGTTATAGGCCGCAAGCTGCGCCGGGTTGGCCTGAATGCGGACGGACGGCTTTTGCCCGCCGGCAATCGAGACCATACCCACGCCCAGCACCTGCGAGATCTTCTGGGCCAGGTTTGTATCCGCGGCGTCCTCGATTTTGTCCAGGGGCAGCGAGTTCGACGTAAGCGCAAGCGTCATCACCGGAGCATCGGCAGGATTGACCTTGCTGTAGATCGGAGGGTTTGGCAGGTCGGCGGGCAGAAAGGTGGTCGCGGCGTTGATCGCTGCCTGCACTTCCTGCTCGGCCACGTCGATATTTTCTTCGAGGTTAAATTCAAGCGTGATGACCGAGCCGCCGCCGGAACTCTCGGATGTCATCTGCTTCAGACCGGGCATTTGCCCGAACTGCCTTTCCAGCGGCGCCGTCACCGCAGAGGCCATCACATCCGGACCGGCTCCGGGATAGAAGGTCAGCACCTGGATGATCGGGTAATCCACCTCAGGCAGTGCGGAGACCGGCAACTGCTGGTAGCCCACGGCCCCGGCAAGCAGAATCGCCACCATCAGCAGCGAGGTGGCGACGGGGCGCAGAATGAATGGACGGGAAGGACTCACTGCCGTGCCCTCGCTGCGTGGGTGGCCGCTGCGCCCGGAGCCGTCGGCCGCGGACCACCGCTCCGGCCGAACGGGCCGCTCTGTGTTGTCGATTGCGCGGGGGGTGCGTGCGAGGCGCTGACGGTCACAATCTGGCCGGGCCGCAGGCGGTCCGCGCCATCCACAACAACGCTCGCGCCCTGCGCCGGTCCACTGTCGAGAATGGTCGCCTGACCTTCCGTGAGGCCCACCTTGACGGGCTGAATACGGGCGACGGGCTTGCCATTGGAGTCCGTATCAATCACCCAGACAAAGGTGCCCTGCACGCCGGACTGAATTGCAGCCGAAGGCACGACAAGTGCATTGGGGCGGTTTTCCAGGACAAGGTGGATATTGACGAACTGGTTGGGAAAGAGCGACTCGTCCTGGTTGGTGAAGACTGCCTTCAGCCGGTCGGTGCCGGTTGTGGTGTCAATCTGATTGTCGGCGGTGAGCAGCTCGCCGGTGGCCAGCTTCTGCACATCGTTGCGGTCGTAGGCATCCACCGGAATCTGACGGTCGGTGGCCAGCTTGCGCAGCACCTGCGGAAGCTGATTTTCCGGCAGGGTGAAGTAAACCGCAATGGGGCGAAGCTGGTTGATGATCACCAGGTTTGTGGTGTTGGCGCTGATGATGTTGCCGGGGTCTACGAGCCGCAGGCCGATTTTGCCGTTGAGGGGCGACTGAATGGAGCACCAGTTAAGCTGGAGTTGCGCGTTGTCGACGGCAGCCTGGTCCGCCGCAATGGCCCCTTGATACTGGCCCATGGCGGCCTCGTCGGCATCCAGCGTCTCCTTTGACACCACGCCTGCCTGGTAAAGCGCGGTGTAGCGCTTGTACTCCGCCTGTGCGTTTCTGAGAAGCGCCTGATCGTGCAGCAGGTTGCCCTTGGCCTGGTCGAGTGCGGCCTTGTAAGGGCTGGGGTCGATCTCCATGATGGTTTGCCCCTGCCTCACCTCCTGGCCTTCAGTGAACTTAACCGGCAGCAGTTCTCCGCCGACCCGCGCCTTGACTGTGACGCTCATGTAGGGCGTGACGGTGCCCAGAGCCGAGAGATAGACGGGCATCGGCTTCTGTTCCACAGGCGTAACCTGCACCGGGATAGGCCGGTTCATCAGCGCGGCAGCTTGTTGGGCGCTGGTCGCCGCAGCCTGCAACTGGTTCTGGTGAATCCGCCAGGCAACGAAGGCAAGTCCAGCGATCAGTGCGAGATAAATAACGAAGCGGATCGGGCTTTTCTTGTGAGCGGGCTCCGCTTCGCCGGCATTTGTTGCAGGCAAACGAGACTCAGGGGTGTCGAGCATGGGCATGGCGTGGAATCCGTGGTTCTTCAGGTAAGTGTCCAGCTTGGGTTTCAGCGCATCCCTTTCGGGACCGCATCTAGTCTGTCAGACGTTTCGGTGGTGCGAAAAGTTTAACTCTGGGGTCCGTTTTGGTTGATCGTGTGCTGTGCGTCCGACAGGACTATGAGATGAGGTGGACTGGGGAAGAAGTCCCCTATAATTCGATGAAGCCGGATTCTTCTTCGTTGCCCCGGCAGGCCGCCGGAAAGCCGTGTTCTCATTCAGTTCGAGTGAACTCGCATGGCGCTGATTTGCAGTTGAGGCGGTCGTTACACGAGGATACCTTGTCCCTGAGAGCTGTTCCTGCTGCACCTGCCGAATCCGCTCCTCCGCTTTGCGTCGATCTGGATGGCACACTGGTGAAATCCGATACCTTGTTCGACGCCCTCTGCCAGCTTGTGCGGCAGAATCCCTTGGGCGTCGGGAAGATCTTCCTGTGGGCAGCCAGGGGGCGCGCGCAGCTCAAGACTGAGGTTGCGCGCCGCGCTCCGCTGAGCGTTGCGCAGTTGCCCTATAACGCGGCACTTCTGCATGATCTGCAGGAGCAGCGGAAACAGGGGCGAAAGATCTACCTTGCAACCGGCGCGGACGCGTCCGTAGCGGAGCGGATTGCTGCGCATCTTGGGTTGTTTGATGGCGTTCTTGCCACCGATGGCGAAACCAACCTGACGGCGGGCAGAAAGCTGGCGCGGCTTCAGCAGACGTTCGGAGTATTCGACTACGTCGGCAACTCCCGCGCAGACCTCGTGCTGCTGACCCACGCGCGGCGAGCGATGGTGGCCAACCCGACAGTCGGCCTGCGTCTGGCTTTATGGCTCCGCAGGACGCCCATCTCTCGCGTGTTCCTGGACCGTCAGCCGACCCGGCGGGTGCTTATGAAGGCGCTGCGAGTGCATCAGTGGGCCAAGAATATTCTGCTTGCGGCGCCGCTTTTGATGTCCCACAAGGTGACGCCGGTCAAGGTTGCAGCACTGGCTGGAGCGTTTGTCTGCTTCAGCTTTATCGCCTCTGCCAGTTACCTGATCAACGACATGTTGGATGTTGAGAGCGACAGGCGGCATCCCTCCAAGCGACACCGGCCCTTTGCGTCAGGCGATCTGTCCGTGGCCGGCGGGCTGGTCCTGGCCTGTTCTCTGGCGGTGGCGGCCTGTGCGCTGCTGCCATTTCTGCCCGTAGGTTTCCGGATCTGGCTGGGAGTGTATCTTCTCGCTACCACGTCCTACACGCTGTATCTGAAGCAGTTAGCGGTGGTGGATGTCCTGCTGCTTTCCGGACTTTACACTCTTAGATTGCTGGCGGGCGGCGCAGCCACCGCAACGGATATTTCATACTGGCTGGCAAGCTTCTCGAGCTTTCTGTTTCTCTCCCTTGCCATGGTCAAGCGATTCAGCGAACTGGAGAATCTACGCGAGGGTGGAACAACGGCCGCGCATGGCAGGGGCTACCTTGTTACCGATCTGGAGCAGATTCGAAGCTTTGGGACGGCAAGCGCCTACGCCGCTGTTCTGGTTTTCATGCTCTACATCGCCCGGCCCGATGTGACGGAGCTTTATCGCCATCCCGGGCGGCTTTGGCTGATTGTGCCCATCATCCTTTATTGGCTGCACAGGGTTTGGCTACTTGCCTCGCGCGCCGAGCTGGACGACGATCCTGTGGTCTTCGCCATGCGGGACCCCATCAGCCTGATCGCAGGATTGGGGGTTCTGGCCGTGGCCATCTTTGCCGCGCAAGCGTAGGAAGTGGCTGATTCCATGTGGGCTCAAAGGGATTCGAGCGCACTCTCACACCCTCGCATCATGAGACGGTTGCCGCCGCAAATTGCATCGCGGGGGCTTGCCGATGCGTCTTAGCATGTAGGCAGACAGGGCCTTAGCAGGCGGAAAAGAGCCCGCGCGGATGCCGGGCTTTCGTCTACCTGCCGGGTCTTCGGCTACCATTAAGATTCAGCATACAGTTGGAGTGGCTGCGGTTGATGCGGCGGGGCTCCCAACACAAGTGGCCTGATCACCGACTGCCGAAAACAGGGTGCATCCCTCTGAAGCGTGGCAGTCGGTTTGAACAGAAGACGACGGGTCGGGCGTTCCCGCCAAGGCTGCCGGAACCGTCTGACTCTGGAACCCGTTGAGGCGCAGTTTGTTCGATATCCGAGTGCGCGCATGCCGTCCTGCGAACGCGTTTTGGGTTCGCATCCGGATCGCAGGCAAACCAGCTCGGGAGTGAGTATCGGTCTATGTGGATTGTTCGGCTTGCGCTGCGGCGGCCTTATACATTTGTCGTCTTCGCGCTTTTGATTCTGATCGTCGGCGTGTACAGCATCCTTTCGATGCCGACGGATATTTTTCCGAATATCGACATCCCTGTCGTCTCGGTGGTGTGGAACTTTACCGGGTTGTCCGCACAGGAGATGTCGACGCGCATCGTGTACAACAGCGAGCGCGGCATGACGACCACGGTCAACGACATCGAGCACATCGAGTCGCAGTCGCTGAACGGCGTGGCGGTGATCAAGATATTTTTTCAGCCGCATGTCAACATAGCTTCCGCGGTGGCCCAGGTAGACGCCATCGATCAGGCGATGCTGCGTGCCATGCCACCGGGTATCAACCCTCCCTTCATGATCCAGTACAACGCGGCCAGTGTGCCCGTGCTGCAGTTGGGCCTGAGCGGGCAGGGACTGAACGAGCAGCAGTTGAACGACCTGGCCATGAACAACATCCGCACCCAGTTGGCCACGGTGGAGGGCGCGCAGACTCCTTTTCCCTACGGCGGCAAGGTGAGGCAGATTCAGGTGGATATCGACCTGGCGGCCTTGCAGTCCAAGGGTCTTTCTCCGGCCGATGTGGTGAACGCAGTCTCCGCGCAGAATCTGATCGTCCCTACGGGCACGATCAAGATTGACCGCTTTGAATACATCGTCGAGTCCAACTCAGCGCCCTCCGTCGTCGAGGAACTCAACAACCTGCCGATCCGCGCTGTAAATGGCACCGTGATTTACATCCGCGATGTGGCGCACGTGCGTGACGGCTATCCGCCCCAGACCAACATTGTGCGCGTGGACGGCCGCCGCGCCGTCCTGATGAGCATTTTGAAGACCGGATCAGCTTCAACGCTGGACATCATCTCGGGCGTGCGCGACAAGCTGGCGATGGTGAAAGGGCAGTTGCCGCCTACGCTGCGCATCAACCCCCTGTCGGACCAGTCCATCTTTGTGCGCAGCGCGATCGACGGAGTGGTGCGCGAGGCGATCATCGCAGCCTGCCTGACCGCGATCATGATTCTGGTCTTTCTCGGCAGTTGGCGCTCGACAATTATCATCGCCGTCTCCATTCCGCTTTCGATCCTGTGCTCATTGATTGTCCTGGCGATCCTGCACGAGACGATCAATATCATGACGCTGGGCGGCATGGCGCTGGCGGTCGGCATCCTGGTGGATGACGCTACGGTCGCGATCGAGAACATCAACCGCAATCTTGAGTCGGGCAAGGAACTGGAGCAATCGATCCTGGATGGCTCGGCGCAGATTGCCGTGCCTGCGCTGGTCTCTACGCTGTCTATCTGCATTGTGTTTGTGCCCATGTTCTTCCTGAGCGGCGTGGCGCGCTATCTGTTTGTGCCCATGGCCGAGGCGGTGGTCTTTGCCATGCTGGCCAGCTATCTGCTCTCGCGGACACTGGTCCCCACGATGGCCAAGTACATGCTGCATGAGCACGACGATGCCAGCGAGGCACGAAAGCGCGCCAGCCGGAATCCCTTCACGCTTTTCCAGGTTGCCTTCGAGACAGGGTTTGAGAGGTTCCGCCGCTTTTATCTTGGCCTGCTGACCTTATGCGTGGATCATGCGCGGACCTTTCTCATCGTGTTTCTGGCTTTTGCGGTTGTGTCGGTGGGCGCGCTTGGACCGTGGCTCGGGCAGGATTTCTTTCCGTCGGTTGATTCGGGTCAGTTCAAGCTGCACGTGCGCGCACACACCGGCATGCGCATTGAAGAGACAGCCGCGCTCTGCGACCACATCGACACGACGATCCGTCAGCAGATTCCCGCCAGCGAAATCGTCACGATCGTGGACAACATCGGCTTGCCCTATTCGGGGCTCAATCTGTCCTATTCCAATTCCGCCCCGGTGGGGACGTCGGACGCCGATATTCAGGTGCAACTGACCAAAGACCACCACTCGACAGATGCCTATGTGAACAAGCTGCGCAAGGTGCTCGCCGACCAGTACCCCGGCGTGACTTTCTACATGCTGCCGGTGGACATCGTTTCGCAGATTTTGAATTTCGGGCTTTCTGCGCCCATCGATATCCAGATTGTGGGACCGAACCTCTACGGCGATCGAGCCGTGGCAGAGCGCCTGCTGAACGAAGTGCGTTACGTACCCGGCGTAGCGGATGCGCGCATCCAGCAGCCGTTCAATCTACCCAACTTTACGGTAGATGTGGATCGCACGCGGGCGCGCGACCTGGGCCTGACGCAATCCAACGTGATATCGAGCCTGCTGGTGACCTTGAGCGGCAGCTTCCAGACCGCGCCGACATTCTTTCTGGATCCGCACAATGGCGTGAGCTACAACATTGCCGTGCAGGCCCCGCAATATGGACTAGACACGCTGGCCGCGCTGAACAGCATGCCGATCACGAGCCCCAACGCAGTCGTGCCAACCGCTGCGGCAGCGGCTACCGGCGCCCCAGGAGCGGCGCCGGGCAGCGCAACCGCAGCTGCGACGACGAGCATGCCTGCGTCACCCGCCACCGCGGCGCCGGGCGCGGCAGCACCGGTACAGGTGCTGGGCAATGTGGTGCATATTGTGCCCGGCGCCGAACTGGGCACGGTGAGCCACTATGACATTCAACCGGTGTTGGACATTTACGCCAATGTGAATGGGACCGATCTGGGCACGGTGACACGCGCGATGGAGAAGATCATCGCGAAGCACCAGGCCGACCTGCCGCGCGGCTCGCACTTTACGCTGCGCGGCGAGAGCGAGACGATGAACAAGTCCTATGTAGGCCTGCTCGGAGGGCTCGTCTTTTCGATCCTTCTCGTCTACCTGCTCATTGTGGTCAACTTCCAGTCATGGCTTGATCCGTTTCTGATCATCTCCGCGCTGCCTGCGGCGC
This sequence comes from Acidobacteriota bacterium, assembly GCA_021805025.1. Classification (GTDB taxonomy): domain Bacteria; phylum Acidobacteriota; class Terriglobia; order Terriglobales; family Acidobacteriaceae; genus Telmatobacter. Next base: position 5,513 of record JAJZGF010000066.1, on the reverse strand, counting down.
TCGCCGGCATTGTGTGGTTTTTATTCCTGACGGGAACGCGGTTGAGTGTGCCTGCGCTCACCGGCGCCATCATGTGCATGGGCGTGGCCACGGCCAACTCGATTCTTGTGGTGAGCTTTGCCCGTGAGCAGTTGGATATCCTGGTGGGCGATGCGCGCCAGGCCGCGCTGAATGCGGGCTTTGTGCGCCTGCGCCCGGTGCTGATGACGGCGCTGGCCATGATTATCGGCATGGTGCCCATGGCGCTGGGGATGGGCGATGGCGGTGAGCAGAATGCGCCGCTGGGCCGCGCTGTGATTGGCGGGCTCCTGCTGGCCACCGTGGCGACCCTCTTCTTTGTTCCTGCATTTTTCGCGCTTGTGCATGGCTGGACCGAACGCCGTGGCAAGACGCCCCATCGCGGCCACTCCGCAGCGGCCTTTGACGAGTTTGACTAGGCCACAGAAAGTTGATTTGGAGCAGCTTGAATGAATAACGCATCCAACCCGAACCCAAAAGCGGCGCAGACCACGTCTCAGGAGCATGAGAGAGCGCCGGTCGGGACTTCCATCTCACCGCGTATCGCATTGGTGGGCCTGGTCATTGTCGCGATTGCCGCGCTTATCTTTGCGGGACTCGGCATTCTGAGTCGCATGCACGGCGACAAGGTGCTGGCGCGAACGACGAATGACCTGGCGCCGCCGACCGTGATTGCGTTGCCGGCCAAGCCGGGCGCGCCGGTAACCAGCTTTGTCCTGCCCGGCAACGTAACAGCCTACACCGACTCACCTATCTATGCGCGCACCAACGGCTACCTGGTCCACTGGTACTACGACATCGGAGCGCGGGTGAAAAAGGGTGCGCTGCTGGCGGTGATTGACACGCCGGAGATTGACCAGCAACTGCACCAGGCGCAGGCTGACCTGGGCACCGCGCAGGCCAACGCCAGCATCGCGAAGATCCAGGCCGACCGCTACTCCGGGCTGGTCAAAACGAATGCCGTCTCGCGACAGGACGCGGATACCTATGTGAGCCAGGCGGCGGCCACGGCGGCGGCCGTGCATTCCGCAGAAGCAAATGTGCAAAGACTGACAGAGCTGCAGTCGTTTGAGAAAGTGTATGCGCCCTTTGACGGCGTAGTGACGGCGCGCAACATCGACACAGGCCAGTTGATTGACCAGGGAGCGGGCAAGGAGCTGTTCCACATGCAGGCGCTGCAAACGCTGCGCGTGTATACCAATGTTCCGCAGATGTATTCGCAAAGCGCAAAGACGGGCGCGAAGATTGACCTGACCTTCCCGGAGCATCCCGGCAAGGTGTATCAGGGAACGCTGGTGCGCACGTCGGATGCAATTGACCCTACGAGCCGCACGCTGCTGGTGGAAGTGGATGTGGACAACCACGGCGGCGAACTGATGCCGGGCGCACTGGCGCAGGTGCACTTCAAGGCGCCGCAAGGCACGCCAACGTTCATTGTGCCTGCCGCCGCGCTGATCTTCCGTCGTGAAGGGTTGCAGCTGGGCACTCTGGTTCACGGCAACGTGGCGCACCTGGTGCATGTGGTGGTCGGCGAGGACGACGGCGCCAACGTGCAGATCGTAAGTGGACTGACGGCGAATGACAAGGTGATCCAGGATCCGCCCGACTCCCTGATTGAGGGGGAGATCGTTATGCCGGAAAGCGCCGGGCAGGCTGCTGGGCAGGGGGACAACTAACGATGCGGAGACGGGCCGAAAACTCCGCGAGGCGCCGACGGGCAATGTCCCTGTGGGATGCACGCGATGGGAAAGTTATCCCGCTGCTTGTACTGGGTGCGCTTGCGCTGTTGGCCGGCTGCAAAGCGGTTGGGCCGAATTACAACCGTCCTTCGTATCAGGCGCCGGCGGCCTATAAGGAGACCGGCGCAACGGCAGTGGCACCGCCGCCCAACCTGCCTGGCGGCAACTGGCAACCCGCGTCGCCGTCGGATGGAATGCTGCGCGGCAACTGGTGGGAGATCTATCACGATCCGCAGCTCAACCGGCTGGAAGACCGCATCGCTACCGAGAATCCAAGCCTGCGCAGCGCGATAGAGACCTATCTTGCCGCGCGGGATCAGATTGCAGCGGCGCGGTCATTGTTCTATCCCACGCTTTCAGCTGGGCCATCGTTCACGCATCAAAAGCTCTCGTCCAACCGCCCGTTCAGCTCTGTGAGCGGTTCCACAAGTTACAACGACCTGGTGTTGGCGGGTCAGGCAAGTTGGGAGCCGGACTTCTTTGGACGCATCCGCCGCACGGTGGAGGCGACACGCGCCTCGGCGCAGGCTAGCGCAGCCGATGCTGCAACGGTGGATCTTGCGCTGCATGCCGAGATGGCTACGGCCTACTTCGAGTTGCGCGGCCTCGATGCGCAGGCGCAGCTCCTGCAATCCACCGTGACCAATCTGGAGGGCCAGCTGCAACTCACACAGCGCCTGCTGGACGGAGGCGTGGCCACGGCAGTTGATGTAGCGCAGGCGCAAACGCAGCTGGAGACCGTGCGCGCGCAACTTGTGGATGTGGGTGAAGCGCGTGCGCAGTACGAACATGCGATTGGCACACTGGCAAACTATGACCTTTCCAGGTTCACCATTCCGCCCACGCCGCTCGATCAGCCGCTGCCGCAGGTACCGATTGGCGTACCCTCGCAGCTGCTCGAGCGAAGGCCCGACATTGCCGCGTCCGAGCGTCTGACCGACGCCGCCAACGCCCAGATCGGCATCGCAATCAGCGCCTTCTATCCAAACATCAGCATCGGCGGCACAGGCGGCTTTGAAAGCACGCACGGCGGCACATGGCTTCAGGGGCCGAGCGCACTGTGGTCACTGGGCGCGCAGGCCACGGAGTTGTTGTTTGATGCCGGTCAGCGCCACGCACTCACGAGTCAGGCACGGCACCTCTACGAGGCGCAGGCCAACAATTATCGCAATACGGTGCTGGTGGCCTTTCAGGATGTAGAAGACCAGCTCTCGAATCTGCGCATCCTCGAACAGGAATCGACGGTGGAACAGAGGGCTGTTGCCGCGGCGCAACAGTCGTTTGACCTGTCAAACCAGCGCTACAAGGGCGGCGTGACCAGCTATCTTGAGGTGCTGACGGCCGAGGCCGCGCTCTTGCAGAACCAGCGCACTGCCATTGATCTGCAGACCCGTCAATTCGCATCCAGCGTGAGCCTGGTGCGCGCACTGGGCGGCGGCTGGGATGCGACGCAGTTGCCGCGATAGCACAGTGCGGGGCACGGTCCCTCGACTGTGCGGGCAAGATTGCGCGGCGGCGTCCTTGCACTCCGTTTACGGATTCACGTCCGTCTCCGCCGCATGAAGAAAGGCTGCGCTTGGCACATCCGTGAGGCGCAGGCCGGGCCCCTCCCATAGCAGGCGCGGTGTGCCCTGGCTTACGGAGTGCAGGCCCTCCACATGCAACAGGTGCTTGCCTGCGCGCAGCCCAAGTGAGCCACGCGCATAGCGGACAGCATTGCCCGGCGATCCGCACACCTGCGCAAACGGCGGCCCGGTCCTGGCGATTTCCAGGCCGTCGATCACCAGTCGCCCGCCATCGCGCGCCAACAGATGGAAGGTGTAGCCGCCGTCTGCGGGAATCTCGATGTACCCGTCCCAAGCCGTTGCGTAGCGTGTAAATCCATGCGAGTCGGCGAGGAGGTTCGCAGCCAGACCGCTGAAGAGCGCTGTCTCCTGGCTCAGGTCGGGCAGCTCGGTCCAGGCGCCGGGATAAATGCGCCACACCAGGCCCGCCGCCAGGGGGGTCGCAAGGCGCGTTGCATCGTGCCATTGCGCCACGGCCACTTCGCCTTGCGCGGCCCAGTCCTGGCGGCCTGCCTTATCCACTACGCGCAACATCACGCGGAAGCGGCCCGCGCCGTTCGCGCCATCAAGATCGGTTCCCAGCGCATCGGGAAACCTGTGGCGCACTGTGCGTCCTGTCGCCGTGCTTCCATCGCCGAAGAGCCACGTAAAACCCGCGTGCGGCATCTTTTCAGCTTCGAAACTGACTTTTTGTCCCGGCGCAAATGTGGGAGGATCCGCAGTAAATGCGGCCACTGGTCCAGAGGAGGCAGTGTACTGCGCGGCCTTTTGCGCGCCGCTCCAGCTCTCCAGCGGCAGGTCAGCATCGTTGGTGGCACGATGCTGTCCGTACTTCACGTTGTCGAATGTGACGGCCGAGACATCGCCCGTCAGTGTCGAGGCAGCGAGCGGCGGCTGATCCAACGCCCAGATGTTGTGAAACGTGAAGTCATGCAGAGCAGGATTCTCCTGTTCCATCTGCACCAGCGAGTACCAGTTGTCGAGAAAGATATTTTCAAAGGTAAAACCGGAGTGCTCTCCGCTGGCGCCGCGCGCGCCCCAGAAGCCCAGCAGTCCGAAGGTCTGCCCGCAGGCGCCGATGCCGGCATGGAGCACATCGGAGTTGCGCAACGTGAAGCCGCGCGAGTTATAGATTTTCTGCGGCCAGCCAGCTCGCACTACATTGGAGATGCTGGTGGAGAGCTCGCTGTTTTCAATCAGGATGTTCTCGACACTGTGGCCGGGGCGCACCATGTCCGCTTCCGTGTAGCCATCCCAGTCGCCCTGCATGGCAAACACATCGTCGGAGCTGCGCAGAAAGGCGTTGCGGATGATGGCATCACCGCCGCCCAGCCAGTCCATGCCGTCCTGGTTGGCGTTTCCGGGGTTGCCGCCGATGACGCGAAGATCGTCGTAGAGGAACCCGGTCGAGTCCTTCATCTGGATGGACCATGTGCGCGATCGCACGATGCATGTCACACCATGAATCTCGATGTGGTGCGCATCCATCGCGCCAATGCAGTGCCAGTCGGGCTTCTGCATCCATCCCTGGTCGTTGTCGGGGTCCTGCGGGCCGTCGTAGACAATCGTGCCCTGTCCGAGCACCTTCACGTTGTCCACGTTCCAGAGATTCAGGCTGCCAAAGAAGACCGCGCCCGGCGCCAGATAGAGCGTGTCCCCGCTCTTCGGGTTCAGGCTCTGCCGATAGACGCCCGGAGGGTAAATCTGCACGGCGGGGTCATGCGGCGCGGGCGCGGGCGGCTCAGCGGCGAAGAGGAAGAGCATCTTCGCGTGGTTGAGAAAGTCGCGCGGCCGCGAGATGGAGAGCTTGGCCGGACCTGCCAGCGCGAAGCGGATGGTCTGGCCAAGCCGCGCGGGCCGCAGCCCAAGCCGCCACGGCTCAATGTCTACCCCTGTATCCCAGAAGCCCGGCTCCGCCGCGGTGATCTCCACCTGCACCGGCCCGGTAACGTTGAAGCTCACGTACTCATAGCTTGCCGCGGCATGCGCCACATCCACGGGAACGCCATTGACGCGCACCGTGAATTCTGTGGAGCGCATCTCTTCAGGGACGGGTACAGGCTGAACGCGAGGAGCCGCGACGACTGCCAGGGGAAGAGCCAGCAGGGCTGCAATCAGCAAACGGGGAGGCGACAAGAAGGTGGACTCCAGCGGTACGATGAAGACGAAACCAATGTAACACTCGGGCCAA
>JAJZGF010000248.1 GCA_021805025.1 Acidobacteriota bacterium | reverse complement strand
CTGCTCCCAGAGACTGTAAATGTACTGGTTGCCGGCCGCGCCGACCGAAGCCTCGCACGCGCCGAAGCTGACGTTCAGAATATCGGCCTGGTTATCGTCCAGCGCGCGCTGGATGGCCAGAAACAACCCCGACTGAAAGCTTGTATCGGCCGCGGTATAGAGAATCACATTGGCATTGGGCGCGATTCCCCCTGCGACCTGCGTATCCAGATAGGCTTCGATCGCATCGCTATTCTGGCCGGGGTCAGCGCCATCCACCACAACCGTCGTTGCTTTGGGCGCCAGTCCGAACGTTGCGCGGTAGTTCGCATTCTGAGTCACGTCAATGTTCGAGTCGCCTGCAATCCCAATCGTCACCCCGGTGCCGTCATAAGCTGTGCCAGACAAATGAGGATTCAGTGCAGTGGGCGTGTCATAGATGGTGGCCGCATCGGCCGGTCCGAGAAAGATATAGTAGCCGATCGCGGCGTCTCCGACGGTATAAGTCGGAGTCATTGTATGATCGGTCGAGTTATAAACTCCGCTGGGGCCCAGAATATATTGCGGCCTCGGCGTAAAGTTATTCAGGGACGCCACGCCTGCCACGGCCGGCGCCAGCGCCTGCGGGATCTGGGGATCTGTCGCATTCGACCAGTACTGCTTTCCACCAATCTGGTAGCTGTGGAGCGAAGTCTGGAAGGCGCCCTCCACCTGGCCGACGGTCCCGGTGATCTCAATCGCCATGCGCGCACTGGAAACCTTTTTCACCTGCAGCCCATGCCCCTCAAGCCATGCCTGCAACGTCTGCAGGTCGGCGTCTCCAACGCCGAATCTCCTGCCGAACTCCTCCGGCGCAAGAAACTTGTGATAACTCGCCGACTCCGGGTCCTGGACCGATTCCAGATAAGTCTGCAGGTCGGCCTCCTGCTGCGTGCTGCGTTTGAGCACCAGCAGCAACCGGCCCGCCGGCATCGAGGCAGGAGCGGGACCACGGTCGTATCTGGGCTGCGCGAAGGGATGCGTGTTGCCCGTCAGCGTGACACGCAGCGACTCATCAATGGGCGCGATGATGCGTTGCTGCGCCACCGTCGAGGCGGCCTGCCCCCACACGCTGACGGCCGTTACCAACGCACAAGCCAACCACGCCCAGGTCCGCGACGCGGGCGAAAAACCGCAAAGCTCCGTTTTCATTCGGGCCATCCCCTGCATGGCCTTTCGGCGTCCTGCTCCATCCAGTGATGTACGCGGAAAGGAAGGTTTTCCTGAAACTTGCAGGGAGATTATCACAGCCGATCAAGGCTTGACTCCCGGAAACGCTGGAATATTTCCGTGGCTCACACCGGGGCTATGGAGATACCAGGCCGCGCGAGCTGATTGGTCTCCAATGCGATGATCGGCTGTCACAATTTTGATCGCCGTCTGCCGGGGCCGCGGGACGGGCTAACTCGATTTACCGAGTCTCCCCTGCCTGCATCCGCGATTCAACCTTCCGGTTATAGCGACCCAGCAGCGCATTCCAGCGGATGATCAGCAGCTCTTCTAGCATCTTCATGCCGTCTTTGAGATAACTCATCCGTGTGCGTTCGTCGTGCGCCCAACTCACCGGCACCTCCACGACGTGAAAGCCGCGCTTGAGGGCGATAAACAGAATCTCAGGATCGAAACCCCATCGCTCGATTGTCTGCAACTGGAATACGGTCTGTGCCGCGGAGCGCGTAAATGCCTTGAATCCGCATTGCGTATCGGCAAACGGCAAGCGCATCACCATGCGCGTGACACCATTAAAGCAGCGGCCAAAGATCTGCCGATAGAGCGGCTGGCGGTGGGTCTGGCGTCCGCGTTCCAGCCATCGCGATCCGATTGCTATGTCCGCACCCTTCCGGATCGCGTCAAAAAGGAGTTCCGCCTCTTCGATAGGAGCTGAGAGGTCAGAGTCGGTAAACATCACCACTTCGCCCTGGGCCTGCATCATCCCGTTGCGCACGCTGTAGCCCTTGCCATGGTTGGCGGGGTTCTCAACGAGCCTCACTTCGGGGGCCCGGCGCGCAATCTCCCGCACCACCTGTGCCGTCGAGTCCGTGGAGCCATCGTTGACCACGATGACCTCAGCCTGCCAGCCGCGGCTGCGGATACACGCCAGTATGGACTCCAGCGTCGCCGGAATGCGGCCGCTTTCATTAAATGCGGGGATGACAATGCTGTATTTTGGACTTTTGCTCACAAAAGCGCTTTCATGCTGCGCCGCGGCTTTGAATCATGTTTCCGGCGCAGGAATGGCTTAGGTCATCATACCGCTCATTGGAGCCGTTGAATCGCGTCGAGGGCCCGGCCCGGTACAACTTTTACGCCAACCCTTTGATGTAAAAGGAGCAAATCTCAACAGGGACCCTTGATTTTTGGCGCTTGACTGGCAACAATCCATATATGCTGGGAACGGAGGCCCGAACGATATGACAAAAGCAGACCTGGTTGAGAAAGTGACCCGCCTGGGCGACCTGACCCGCCGCGATGGCGAAGTGATCGTCGAGACCGTCTTCGACTCCGTCATCTCTGCCCTGCAAAGCGGCGACAAGATTGAAATCCGCGGATTCGGTTCGTTCCGCATTCGCCAGCGCAACCCGCGCATCGGGCGCAATCCCAAGACCGGCGAGCGCGTCGAGGTTCCCGCCAAGCGCGTGCCCTACTTCAAACCATCCAAGGAACTGCGCGACCTGGTCAACCCCGGCGAGGCGGCCAAGGCCTCCACCGAGACCCCAAGCGCCTCCTGATTGCATCGTGCTTCGCTCCAACCGGCCCGGATGCCTACCCCGCCGCATCCGGACCAAACGGGCAAGTCCGCCTCCGATGCGGCAATGGTCCCGGTGCTTGCGCCCTCCGCTTGAATGCGACCTTGGCCCTCGCCGTCCGCCTGCTCTCCCAATCCAGCCGCCTGCGTCGCAGATTCACTATCCGATAAGTCGCGGAAGCACACGCGGCATCTTTCCAGGAACGCTCAGCGGCTATGCATCCTGCATTGCGTTTCGCGCTCTGGCCCTCAAAACGCCATAAACGACAACCCCCGTCCAGAAGGTGGTAATCGCTGTGATGACAGCGCATTCAAAGACATATTTATCTCCCGTGATGCTATCCGGAGCACTGAATCCGGAGACCACGAGTGCACGAAGAACCGCTGCGATGAGAGCCACAATGCAGATCACGAAGAGCGCGCTGCGAGGATTCTTGTGCGCGTAGGGTACCGCGGCCGGTTGAACCGGGGCCGTCCTGCGGAACCAACGTCGGAACCAGAGGAGGAGCACGACGGCTCCAACGACCGTGCTGCCGTGTTGGATCACCCGCAGATACTCAAGCTGAAAATCATCCGGCAACTGAATCGTTCGGTGCAGGAACTGCCAGTGTTTATAGAGCCAGAACCCTCGATGCGTGAGCGAATCCCAGAGGATATGGGTCGCAACTCCGACGAGGATGGACAGCAGCACCAGCCCAAGTTGCGCAATATTCCTGGCCGACAGGGCGGGCGAACCAAGCTGAATCCTCCGTTGCACGCTCTCCGGGAGCCATGTGTGGATCGGCTCCTTTACATAAACGTGGAACAGCCACAGCGCCATGAACCCAACGGGCAGATCAAAGAGAAAAACGCCGGGCAAGGTGTGGCCGAATCCTCCCTTGGGTGAGATGCGGAGGAAGTACTCAAAATCAGGCACCATGCAGCCAATCACCAGTGCGGAGGGAATGAGGCGCGTGCGCAGAAATGGGATCGCGGCAGCCGGGTGCGACAGGGTAAACGGCATCCTTACCATTATCAGCGCAGATGGCCCGGAGCCCAATACGCCAGAGATGGGCACGCCCGGGTTTTTCGCCAGTTTCCGGAGACGCTCGTAGCGCTCTGGCGTTGCTGGGGAGGAGCGCCAGTCGCTCCCATCGCTTTTCTCGATCTTAGTGCCAGAACGGATGGTTAACGGAAGAGTAGCCGACAATTCACTTGGAGCGCGAATCTCGGGCCGTTTCTCGATTGCGACGGCCTTGTGAACATGAACATAGCAAAAGGTGATGGACAGTTCTGACGTACAATCAAATCTGTACGGGAGCGTCGCCCATGTGCGCACGTCATAATGAGTTTTCCGGTCCGACTTTGCGCCCCTTGAGGAAATGGTTTGTCGGCTTTGCCATTCTCGCTCTCTGTGCTTCTGTTGCTGCCCTCGGTCTCTCACATGGTCTTCCAGAATGGCTTCAGGATCT
>JAJZGF010000247.1 GCA_021805025.1 Acidobacteriota bacterium | reverse complement strand
ACCCGGCGCCCTACTGGCGATCTGTGCCTCGCGTCTCCGACGGAAGAGCACGACCAGGCGCAGGACCATCGACGAACAGGACGCCGATCAGGATTGAGGTACCCATTGCAGAAAGACGCAGCCGTGATGGTCCTTATAGGAGCATGCAACGGGCAGGCGACCAAAGGGCAGACCAACCGGCCCGCAGCCAGCGCACCCGCTCCCCCCGAGGACAAGCACAACTCCCCGCCCCGAATCGCCTTGCCAAGCTCATTCAGTGGACGGTCTTTCAGCCGGAACCCGGCTACAATACAGTGGACTGGCGGAGCGCAAGAGACCGTGCTCGCGTGCAGTGGAGAGGGAGAATCGATGCGGATTCTTGCTGCGGTTGCGGGCGTTATCTGCCTCTTCACTGTGCTGGTCGATGCCTTCCAGACCATCATCCTTCCTCGCCGCGCCACCGGGCGCTTTCGGCTCACACACATCTTTTATGCCTTCACATGGACACCCTGGGTTGCTGTCGCGCGCCGAATTCGCGATCCGCGCAAGCGCGAGTCCGCCTTCAGCTTTTACGGCCCGCTCTCGTTGATCCTCTTGCTGGTGGTGTGGGCCGGCGTCATGGTCGTTGGATTTGCGCTGATCTTTTACGGGCTCGGCAGCCCATTCAACGACAGAACCGAGCAGCCCGGCTTTCGCTCGGACCTTTACGTCAGCGGCACGACAATCTTCACGCTCGGCCTTGGCGACGTCACTCCGCTCAGCCGCGCCGCACGAGCCTGCATCATCCTCGAATCGGGAACCGGGCTTGGATTTCTGGCTGTCGTCATGGGCTACTTTCCCGTGCTCTACAGCGCATTTTCGCGCCGCGAGGTCAGCATCTCTCTGCTGGATGCCCGCGCCGGATCGCCGCCCACCGCTGCCGAGTTGATGCGCCGTCATTCCTATGCCGGCGCGGACCAGGCACTCGCTCTGCTGATGGTGGAGTGGGAACGCTGGTCGGCCGAGTTGCTCGAAAGCCATATCTCCTATCCGCTCCTCTGCTACTTCCGCTCGCAGCACAGCAATCAGAGCTGGCTCAGTGCGCTCACTTCCATCCTTGACACATCCGCTCTGCTCATTGCCGGAGTCCGCGGTCACGAGGCGCGGCAAGCTCAACTCACCTTTGCCATGGCGCGTCACGCCCTGGTCGACCTGTCGCAGGTTCTCTCTCTTGTGCCGGCCGGGAACGTGCCGGACCGTCTCCCTGCGGAACGCTACGAGCAGCTCTATGGTCTGCTCTGCCAGAGCGGAGTGAAGGTCTGCCGCGATGGTCAGTCAATGGAGCGCCTCGCGGACATGCGCGCGCTCTATGAAGGATATGCGGAAGCGCTGAGCCGGTATCTGCGTATGCCGTTGCCGCCCTGGATCGCTGACCAGCCGCACAAGGACAACTGGCAGGCCGTGGCCAGGCTACGCGCCCGCACTGAAGCCGCAGAGACTCCGGCGGAGAGTCCCACCGCCGTTGACAATGCCTCGCCGTCAATCGTCGCGCTGATCGATCATCATCACGACTTCTGACAATATTTTGGGGCGCGGATGCGGCGCGGGCCGCGCCGATCAGAACGGTAGCCGCTCGGCATGGCCGCTGGGATTTAGCTTCCGCCACCAGGTCTAAGCCCTCCGCCTTTCAGGCGGAGAGCTTCCAGCCTCCTTGCTGGATAATGTGAGGATGGTGGAGTACAAGCAGAACAGCCATTCTGTATGGGATGTGAAATACCACATCATCTGGGTGACGAAGTACCGCTACAAGGTGCTTCGGGGCGAGATTGCAGTGCGGACGCGTGATCTTCTTCGGCAGATCTGCCAGGGCCGGGAAGTGACGATCGTGCAAGGTTCGGTGAGCCCGGATCACGTTCACATGCTGGTGAGCGTGCCGCCGCAGTTGGCGCCGGCCAAGCTTGTGCAGTACCTGAAAGGGCGTTCCAGTGACATGCTTCAGGCCGAATTTCCCCAGTTGAAGAAGCGATACTGGGGCCAACACCTGTGGGCGCGCGGGTATTTCTGCGCGAGCGTGGGCGCGGTCGACGAGGAGACAATTCGGCGATACATCGAAAGCCAGAAGTGGGAAGACCCTGGGGAGAGCTTCAAGATCACAGCGCCAAGCGAGCCTTAAGCCGGCTCTCAGCCGGGCACTTTCAAGCGGCTTCAGCCGCAACCCGGCGACTTTCAGTCGCAACCCAAACCCACCGCCTTTCAGGCGGTGGTCGTTTAGCATAGAGAGAGGTCTCTCGTGCGGCTTCCGTCAACGAACGCGCGGACGCGCACGACAGACAGCGGCGGATCGGGTGGTGTATGGGAATCGAAGCAAAGCGAGCGGTGGTGCTGTTGAGCGGCGGCCTTGATTCGGCTACCGTGCTGGCGATCGCCCGGCAGCAGGGCTTTGAGGTCCATGCGCTCTCGTTCTCCTACGGACAGCGGCATCGTTGGGAGCTGGAAGCAGCGCGGCGCGTGGCAAAAGCCTTCGGCGTTGCCCATCATCGCATTGCAACCATTGATCTGCGGGCCTTCGGCGGATCGGCTCTGACAGACGAGATCGATGTGCCCAAGGGGCGCGCAATCGACGAGATGGCCCACGGCATTCCCATCACCTATGTCCCGGCCCGCAACACCATTTTTCTGTCCTTCGCTCTGGCCTGGGCTGAAGTGCTGGAATCGAGCGACATCTTCATCGGAGTGAATGCACTGGACTACAGCGGATATCCCGACTGCCGTCCTGAATACATTCAAGCCTTTGAAACCATGGCCAACCTCGCGACAAAGGCCGGCGTCGAAGGCCGTCAGAGACTCAAAATTCATACGCCGCTCATCGCGTTATCGAAAGCTGAAATCATTCGCAAGGGCATCGAGTCAGGCGTGGACTACGGCCTCACCAGCAGTTGCTACGATCCTGCCCCCGACGGAGCGCCATGCGGGCAATGCGATTCCTGCCAGTTGCGACGCAAGGGCTTTCGCGAAAATGGAATCGAAGACCCACTGTCCTATCCCGGCGTTGGAGCAACGCCCGTCCGATGAGCTACGCCGTTAAGGAAATCTTCTACACCTTGCAGGGCGAGGGCGCGCAGGCCGGCCGCGCCGCCGTCTTTTGCCGGTTCGCGGGCTGCAACCTCTGGTCGGGCCGCGAAGCAGATCGCTCCACGGCGCAATGCAGGTTCTGCGATACGGACTTTGCAGGCGTGGACGGGCCCGGAGGCGGGCGCTTTGAAACCGCCGCTGCGCTGGCCGCTGCCATCGCGGAGAAGTGGCCTGCGGGTGCCCCTCCTGTGCGCAGATTTGTGGTCTGCACAGGCGGAGAGCCTCTGCTGCAGCTTGACGCCTGTCTGCTCGATGCGCTGCACGCGCGTGACTTCGAAGTTGCGGTGGAAACGAATGGAACCGTGAAGGCCCCGGCTGGCGTGGATTGGGTCTGCGTCAGCCCCAAGGCCGGAACAGGCCTGACGCAGCGCAGCGGCGATGAACTGAAACTGATCTACCCGCAGACCGGCGTCGATCCAGATGCCTTTGCCGATCTAACGTTCCGGCATTTTTTCCTGCAGCCAATGGACGGACCCGATCTCGCCGTGAATACCCGGCTCGCGTTGCAGTATTGCCTCGCTCATCCGGTTTGGCGCCTCAGTCTGCAGACCCACAAGATCCTCGGCATTGCATAAAGCAGTCGCACGACAATCGCGAGCGATGATCCGGCTGGAGCCATTCCCGAATGCAGCCCTCCGCTCAGGCCGCCAGATAGCGCTTGAGCTTCAGAATTCGTGACTCAAATCCGTACCACAGCACCGCCGCGACGGCGGTGGAGGCGGCAAGCCGGAAGGCGACGATGGCCAGATTACCGGGAATACCGTAGCGATCCATCTTCAGGTCGAACCAGCCAAAGTAGATGAAGACTGAGATGTGAAACATATACAGCCCGTAGCTGATCTTGCCGTAAAAAGCCAGCGGCCCCTTGCGCAGCAGCACGTGGACGGGACTGCCCGCGCCAACGGATGTCGCCAGCGCGAGCACTGCGCCGCCGTACCCAAATGACAGCGCCGTGTCGAGAAATGCAGTGCCGCTCGCGACGGTGAAAACCGCAACACCACCCGCGATAAACGAGACGAGGCCCACCGCAAGACAGGTGCGGCGGCTGAGCCGGAGCGTGTACAACCCGATGGCAACCAGGCTGCCAAGAGCGATGCCGTCGAGGTGCGTGAGCGTGTGCGTCGACGTGATCCAG
>JAJZGF010000065.1 GCA_021805025.1 Acidobacteriota bacterium | reverse complement strand
TATATCGATTCTTGCAAATCGGGAGAGGTCGGGAAAGTTCGCGGAAGTTCGGATACTGGCTGCCCCCCAGGGATTCGAACCCCGATATGCTGATCCAGAGTCAGCTGTCCTACCATTGAACGAGGGGGCAAACGGAATAAAGGCATGCTCAAACCGCAACAGAGCAGTCTTAGCTTGGGACCGCTCCTGCCGCAAATACCAACCTTCCCATCATAAGGGGTGGAAGCAACCAGGTCAAACAAACTCGGTATGAACGGAGTACCCAATGTCTACAATTCACTCCATTGTGGTAACACCTTCCCGTATGCCGCGCCCATTGCAGCTGTGTTCCTAATATAGAATCAGTATGAGCATGGAAGTCTTCCTCAATTTCGCCTGGCTCCTGATGGCCTTGATCCTGATCTCCCTGTGGGCTCTTCTCAAGCCGCAGTCGGGAGAGCGCAGGCGCAATTCTGTCATCGCTCTTGCCATGCTAATCGTGGTTCTCTTTCCGGTTGTGTCGGTCAGCGATGACTTGTGGTCCGTTCAGAATCCCGCTGAAGCCGACACATCTCTGCGCCGTGATCATCTCAGCCCTTCTGCGCATGCCGCGTTTCCTGTGGTCTTAGGATCTCCCGAGACCATCTTTTGCGGATTGGAAAATACCTGGGTATTCAACCGGGTCTTGCACCAGCGCCCTTTGATTACGGCTCAAAGCCGCCTGCCCGAATCCATCCAAAATCGGCCCCCTCCCACAGCCTGAACTCCGCACTCTCCGAAAAACTCCAGAAAAATTCACAACCGCTCCTGAGTGCATCGTGCAGAATCCGGTGCAAAGGATACATATGAAACATGGGTGCTGTCTGCGGCATGCCCTGTTCGCGACTGCATGGGTTCTACTTGCAGTGCAAACATGCGCCGCGCAGGAAAATCTCTCGTGGGATCAGGCGAAGTCTCGTTTCGAAGCCGCCAATCCTGCCCTCAAGGCCGATGCATACAGTGTCGACGAAATGAAAGCTGCGGAGACCACTGCATTCCTCCGCCCCAACCCGCAATTCACTCTGTCTCAGGACGGTACGCAGCTTGCGCCGAACAACGGGGTCTGGCAGCCTTTGCTGGGCACCTTTGTCGTGCCCACGATCAGCTACCTTCACGAGCGCGACCACAAGCGCGAACTGCGGCTGCAAAGCGCGCAGGAAGGCACGCGCATTGCCGCATCCGACCACGACGACTTGAAGCGTAACCTTGAATTCAATCTACGGCAGGCATTCGTTCTGACGCTACAGTCCAAGGCAGTGCTTGAACTGGCGAAGTCTGACCTCGAATACTACGACAAAATTATCGACATCGCCCGCAATCGGTATGCCGCAGGGGACATCGCGCAGATTGATCTGGATCGTATTGAGCTGTTGCGCGTTCAGTATGAAGTTGAGATCCAGTCGGCCATCGTCAACCTGCGCACCGCAAAGATTCAACTGCTGCAATTGCTCGACGATCGCACTCCGGTGGAGAAGTTCGATGTGAACGGTGCTTTTGACTTTTCCGATGCGCTCCAGCCGCTTGATGATTACCGCCAAATTGCGCTCGACACCCGGCCAGATCTGCAGGCGGCACTTCAGGCCGCCCAGCAGGCCGAGACCAACCACAAGTTAGCCATAGCCAATGGCTCAACAGATCCAACGTTCAGTGGGTGGTACACGTGGAACTCGTCCAATAACAATCCGAATGGACTGCAGACGCTTGGCGGCAGCGTGAGCATTCCATTACGCATTTTTGACCGCAATCAGGGAGAAAAGCAGCGAACGCTCATCGACATCAGCCGCAGTCACCAAGTGACGGAGGCCGCGCGAGCGCAGGTTTTCAGCGACGTCGACTCCTCGTACTCCCAGGTTCAAAGCTCCATTGCACTACTCAAACCGTACAAGGCGAAATACAAAGATCAGGCCACCCGGGTGCGGGACACGGTGACCTATTCCTACCAGCATGGCGGAGCTTCCCTGATGGATTTTCTTAATGCCCAAAGCGACTACCGAACCGTACAACTGGCCTACCTGCAGCTCATCGGCTCCTACTTGACCGCTGCGGGGCAACTCAATCTTGCCGTGGGACGCGAGGTCCTCCAATGAATTGCATGTTTTCACGTAAGCATTTCAACGCCACCCTGGCAGCATCGTCCCTTGTGGCATTGCTCAACTTCGGGCTGACCGGATGCAAGTCCGCCGCGCAGGGCGATGGCGCCCCCCCGCCTGCGCAGGTGATCACGGTCCACGACATGAACCTGATCACGATCGACAGCAAGGACCTGGGCAAATTCCAACTCGTCGCCGCGCAAAAGACTGTGACTGCAAGCGAGCTAAGCACTACCGGTGCAGTGTTCCCTGACATCTCTCGCGAAGTGCCCGTCATCTCGCTGGCTAACGGGCGCGTGGTTGATATCAAGGCGCGCCTCGATGACAACGTCAAAAAGGGACAACTTCTTCTCAAGGTGCAGAGCCCAGACATTACAAATGCCTTTGACACTTATCTCAAGGCTCTGAACGACGAGCAGCTCGCCAACAAGGCCTACCTGCGCTCAAAAGACCTCTTTCAGCATGGCGCAATCTCGCAGGCGATGCTGGAGCAGGCCGAGGACACGGAAGATGACGCAAAGGCCGATCTGACCGCGGCGGAAGATCAATTGAAGACGCTCGGCGTTGATAAAGTGCATCCCAGCAGCATCGTCAATGTCTATGCGCCCATCACTGGTGTCATTGTTGCGCAGAATGTGACGAACGCAGCGGCGGCAGGCGTGGGCCTTTCCGGTTCAGCAACTGCATTCACGATTGCCGATCTTTCGCGAGTATGGATCGTCTGCGACGTATACGAAAATGACATTCCGAAGCTCGCACTCGGCCAAGAAGCAAGAATCCGTCTCAATGCCTTTCCAGATCGGCCACTCACCGGCTATATCACCGACATCGGCCCCATCCTTGATCCCTCAATTCGCACAGCAAAAGTACGCGTCGAAGTGAACAATCCCGGTTTCCTCAGGCTTGGCATGTTTGCAACGGCAACTTTCACCAGCCGCACAAAGGAAACACGTGCAACCGTTCCAGCGGATGCCGTGCTGCATCTCCACGATCGGGACTGGGTCTATCTTCCAGCGGGCGGAAATCAGTTCAGGCGCACTGAAGTTCATGCAGGCCAGATGCTCAGCGGCAATCGCCAGGAAATCCTCTCCGGCCTGACGCCCGGCCAGCAGGTCATCACCAACGCACTGCTCCTTGAAACCGCGGGGAACCAGTAAATGATCCGCGCACTCGTAGATTTCGCACTCAAAAACCGCTGGCTCGTGCTCGGCGGCGTCGTCGTGCTCACAGCGTGGGGCATCGTCTCCTTTCGCAACCTCCCGATCGAGGCCTATCCCGACGTAGCCAACAACTATGTCCAGATCATTACTCAATGGCCCGGCCGCAGCGCTGAGGAGATCGAGCGTCAGGTCACCGTACCCGTTGAAATCCAGATGGCCGGCATTCCGCACCTCACGCATCTGCGCTCCACCACATTGGCCGGACTCTCAAGCCTCATGCTCATCTTCGACGACAACTCGACGAGCGATATGAACCGCGAGCACGTGCTCGAACGCCTCAGCCAGGTCAATCTCCCTGGGGGACTGGTTCCGCAGATGGGTACGGACTGGAGCCCTGTCGGGCAAATCTACTGGTACACAGTCGAGAGCACCAACCCTTCCTACGATGTCATGGAGAAGAAATCGCTTGAAGACTGGACGCTCGAGAAATCCTTCAAGAGCGTTACGGGAGTGGTCGATGTCTCCAGCTTCGGCGGGCCCACGAAGGAATACCAGATCAAGCTCGACCCCGATAAGCTCGTCTCCTACGGCCTCTCGATCAGCCAGGTTGAACAGCAGATCGCCAATAACAACACCAACGGCGGCGGAAGCTTTATTGAACAGGGCTCGCAGCAAATCAACGTGCAGTCATTCGGCCTCTACACCAGCGTGGAGGACATCGAAAACACTGTTGTCAAAACGGTAAGCGGGACGCCCATCCGCATCAGAGACATTGCCACCGTTGCACAGGGTCCCAAAATTCGCCTTGGTCAGATAGGCCGCGCCACTCATCTGCCCAACGGCACAATCGTTGACAATCCGGACACCGTAGAAGGCATCGTCCTGCTGCAAAAGGGCGACGACTCAGACCCCGTCCTGCAGGGCATCCACGAAGAGGTCAGGAAGCTCGACAATGGCATTTTGCCTAAAGGCGTGAAGATTGTTCCCTTCCTTGATCGCTCCGATCTAGTGGCTTTCACGGTTGATACCGTAGAGCATAACCTGACTGCCGGGA
Organism: Acidobacteriota bacterium; assembly: GCA_021805025.1. GTDB lineage: Bacteria > Acidobacteriota > Terriglobia > Terriglobales > Acidobacteriaceae > Telmatobacter. The sequence continues at coordinate 13,685 of JAJZGF010000065.1, read as the reverse complement.
TGATCCTCGTCTCGATCATTCTTTTTCTCTTTCTCGGCAACGTCCGCGGCGCCATCATCGTTGCGCTGACCATTCCCTTCGCTCTCTTGTTCGCATCCATCTGCCTGGACCTCAGCCATATCCCGGCCAATCTGCTTTCGCTGGGTGCACTGGACTTCGGCATGGTGGTTGATGGCGCCGTGGTAATGATCGAAAACATCGTTCGGCATCTCTCGCAGCACGACAACACGCGCACCCCCGCACAGAACATTCGCGAGGCCGCACATGAAGTGCAGCGGCCAGTCTTCTTCGCAATCGCAATCATCATCACCGCCTATCTGCCCATCTTCACCTTGCAGGCCGTGGAAGGACGACTGTTCAAACCCATGGCGTGGACGGTCGCCTTCGCCTTGCTGGGAGCACTCACGTTCTCCATTGTCATCGCGCCCGTGTTCGCGAGTATCCTGTTCCGCAATGGCGCACAAGAGTGGCAAAACCCCATCATGCACTGGCTCATTCGCCGTTATCGAACTGCGGTTCGTGCGGCGATAAAGAATCGCCACGTCACAGTGGGCATCGCTGCTTTACTCTTCGCCTTCGCCGTCTACCTCACCGTAGCCGGCCCTATCGGTTCAGAGTTTCTGCCCCACCTTGACGAGGGATCTATCTGGGTGCGAGGAACGTTGCCCCCCAGCGAAGGTCCCACAGCCAGTATCGACTTCACTGACAAGGCGCGCCAAATCATGGCCTCATTTCCTGAGGTCACGCAAGTTGTCAGTCAGACCGGAAGGCCCGACGATGGCACCGACACCACAGGTTTCTTCAATACCGAATACTTCGTCGATCTGAAACCCAAAGAACAGTGGCGCCCTGTCTTTCATCAGAACAAGGAAGCTCTGATCGCCGCCATGGACACGGAGTTGGAGAAGTTTCCCGGCGTCATCTGGAATTTTTCGCAACCCATATCCGACAACATGGAAGAGGCTGTCTCGGGCGTCAAAGGCGAACTCGCGGTCAAGCTCTACGGAGATGACCTCCGCACGCTGGAACGCAAAGCCGAGGATGTTCAAAACCAGATGGCAACGGTCAGGGGCGTGCAGGATCTCGGCATCTTTCGCATCATCGGCCAACCGAACCTCAACTTCACTGTTGACCGTGAAGCCGCCGCACGCTGGGGCATCAACGTTGCGGACATTCAGGACGCGATCCAGACTGCGGTCGGTGCCAATGCCCTGACCCAGGTACAGCAAGGCGAAGCGCGCTACGACGTGACTCTTCGTTATCAAAAGCCATACCGCGATACGAAAGAGGCTATCGAAGACGTGCGGCTCCTCGCCCCTTCCGGAGAGCGTGTCTCCCTTGCGCAGCTCACCAAGGTCTCCACGGACGATGGCGCTGAAGAGATCTATCGCGAGGGAGGTCAGCGCTACATTGCAATCAAGTACTCTGTGCGCGGGCGCGACCTTGGCTCGACTGTCGAGGAAGCCATCTCCAAGGTCGACCGTTATGTGAGCCTGCCCACCGGTTACCACCTTGAATGGGCGGGGGAGTACGAGAGCCAAAAGCGTGCCGACAAACGCCTGGCCCTTGTTGTTCCCATCACCGTATTGGTTATCTTCCTCATTCTTTACATCATGTTTCGCTCTTTCAAGTGGGCCATGCTCATTCTGGTTTCCGTCATCATGGCTTCCGTTGGCGGCCCGCTGGCGCTTTTTATCACGCACACAAACTTCTCGGTCTCGTCCGCGGTAGGATTTCTTGCACTCTTTGGCGTATCGGTACAGACCGGCGTCATCATGCTCGAATACATCAATCAGTTGCGCGCGCGGCGCAGAGGTATGGAGGAATCAACACAAGAGCACATCGTAGAAGCCGCGATTGAAGGCGCCGTCCTGCGGCTGCGGCCCATCATGATGACCATGCTTGTCGCAACCCTGGGCCTGCTGCCCGCGGCGCTCTCGCATGCCATCGGCTCTGACTCGCAGCGGCCCTTCGCCATCGTCATTGTTGGCGGCCTGCTCGCCAATCTTGTCATTGGCGTATTCCTAATGCCCACGTTATATGTCTGGATGGCGCGCCAGAACGACATACTTCCTGCAGCCGAGATAAGCGAGGAATACTAGGTGAATGCGATTCCAGACTGCCCTTCGGCCTATTCCTCTCGCAGCACTTCAAGCGGGCGTAATCCAAGAATGCGATAGCTCGCCAACCAGCCAGTAACAGTGGCAAGAAGTGCAGTACCCGCAAGAGTTACAACTGCCGCGTAAATGTCCAGGTGGAAGCCGACCTCCAACTTCCGTAGAAGCACGCGCGTCAGGATGTTTGCGAAGACAACTCCGACTCCACCCGCCAGCAGTCCTAATACGCTGAACTCCACGCTGAACGTGCGTACGATTCGCAACCTTGTGGCCCCAAGTGTCTTTAACACAACCGCCTCACGAACACGCCGCAAGCGCGCGCTGGCGATGCTCGAAGCAAGAATCATGAGCCCGGCAAAAATCGAAAAGGTGGCAAGGAAGCGCACAACAAAAGTAATCTGATTCACGACGCTCTCAATTCGATCCAGCACGTCGGCAATGTTGACTACTGTGACTGTCGGATACTGCGCAAACAGAGCCCGTTCCATCGCCGGTATCGCACCGCTCTGCATGTGCAGGCCCCCATACCAGGTCGCAATCGAGTCCTTCAACTGCGATGAAGGCAGAACGAAGGACACGCGCGCCGCAAGGTGTTCTCCGTCGGCGCGGTAGATGCAAGCAACAGTAAGTGCATGCATGCGGCCGCTAATCTCCAGCTGAACCGGGGAACCGATCTGAAGATGCAGACGATTCGCGACCCCCTCACTCACGGCAATTTGTGAAGCATTTGCGCTGCTCCACCAGGCTCCGTGGACGAGCTTGTCCCCTGCCGGCGGAGCATCTGCCCAACTCAATTCCGCGTTCTCTAACATCCGCAGCGGGAAGTGCTGTCCCTTTAGCTGCTCAAGCGTCTTCCCGTTGAGCGTGAGAAACCGGCCCTGCACAACCGGCATCAGATCCAGCGGTTGTATCACGCCGGCCTGGTGTCGAAAGAAATCCTGCAAGCCTGCAACTTCTTCCGTCGTCACATCGATCAGGAAAACATTGGGAAGTTTAGGCGAAGCCGTATCGCTCAAATCGTGCAAAAGCGCACTCTGCATCAGGTAAACCGCAAGGATCAGCATCACACCCGTGCCGAGCGACGCGAGCACAGCCGCCGACTGATTGCCAGGCCGATACAAATTTGCCAGGCCATGCCGCAATGACGATGGCAATCGCAGCCGCACCCGATTCAGGACGAAACGCAGCGCGCGCAAGAGCATAATGGCCAGGAACAGAAGGACGATAAGAGCGGCGGTAAAGAGGAGCGCGAACCATCCACCGATCGTGGCTGAATCAGAGAGTGCCCGCGCGATGGCTCCCAGCGCCAGCAAGACCAACACCGATATTCCCAATTGAAGCCGACGCGACCACCAGAATGACAACCAGCCACGCCAACCTTCCGGTCCTTGCTCAACCAACCGCCGCAAGACCAGCACCGGACGGATGGCACGCACATCGAGCAGAGGAGGAAGGCAAAACAGCAGGGTGGTAAGCAGGCCAGTTCCGAGCCCCGCGAGAATTGAGCGCCACGGAACAGAAAATATCGTATGCACTGGCAGGAGCTTACCGAATACAGCGGGAAGCGTTCCTATCACGGTGATGCCTGCAGCCACGCCGATCAGCCCGCCTGCCAGCCCCAGGCCGAGCGTTTGCAAAAGAAAGATACGCAGCAAGTCCTTAGAACGCGCACCAAGGGCCTTTAGGATAGCCAGCATGTCCATGCGTTGCTCCAGGTGCGCATGCATTGCCATGGCCACGCCAATCGCGCCCAGCACCATCGCCACAAGGCAGATCAGGCTCAGGATGGCGGTAGCGTGCTCCAGTCCGGCATTCAGCGCAGGGTTACCTTCCTTGAAGTCCGTGACCTGAGCGTCCGGTAGCACCGTCTCCACTGCTTTCCGCACCGCGGCCACATCTGCCTGCGCAGGCAACCGCAGCAATAGGCGATGACTTGCGCGACTGCCGGGCGCGATGAGTCCTGTCTGCTCCAATGAAGCATTGGAAATCATCACGCGCGGTCCAAGGCCTGCTCCGGCGCTCATGCGATCCGGCTCCTGGCGCAGCACTGCGGCGATTCTGAACTCTTTGCCACCGAGTCTTACCGTATCTCCCACATGGGCGTTGAGCCTCACGAGAAAGTCATCTGCAACGACGGCGGAATCTCCCTGGAGGGCTTGTTGCAGCGGCATGGCCGGGTCCAGCTCCGCCTGACCATAGAACGGATAAAAGGCCGGATCGACGGCTTTCAGAGAGACAAGCAACGGCACTGGATCTACCGACACGGACGCCATCGAAACCGTCTCTGTAACCCACGTTGTTTGTGTGCCATGAATCTGTCCGGCAATCGCGGCGATTTGTTGCAACTCATCCGGTTTGGGCGTACGGAAGATGCGCGCCATCAGGTCTCCTGCCATCAGCGACCGCGCCTCGGTCAGAAGTGTCTGTGTAAAATTCTCGCTAAAGCCGCGCACTCCGACTAAGGCCGCAACGCCAACCGCAACAGACAGCACCACAAACGCAAACTTGCCCGGAGCCGACTTAAGATCGCGCCAGGCAATTGCAAAAGCTCGTTTCCAACTAAGCGAATAGCTAGCCATGAATCCCAGACTCCTGCTCATGCGTGGCTTGTTCGAAGGAATTGGGCAGGGTGTCCTCCACGATCAATCCATCGCGGAGCACAATCTTCCGATCGGCGCGGCTGGCCACTTCATGATCATGCGTCACAAGCACAAGCGTTGCTCCAGCATCGCGGTTTCGCTGCAGCAGCATATCCAGCACCAGGTGGCCATTCGTTGAGTCAAGGTTGCCTGTTGGTTCATCAGCCATCACAATCGGCGGATCCACCACAAAGGCTCGCGCAAGCGCCACACGCTGCTGCTCTCCTCCCGAGAGCTGCACTGGATAGTGGTGCATCCTTTCACCTAACCCAACTGCACTTAAAAGGGAACGCGCCTTTTCGAGGCCATTCCCTTCTATGTTCAGTTCAAACGGAAGCAGCACATTTTCAAGAGCAGTCAGGGTGGGAATCAGTTGATAGGACTGGAAGACAAAGCCAATCTTACAGCCGCGCACGCCGGCGAGTTCCTTCTCCTTCAGGTTGTGAATTGGAGTCCCATCGAGCCAAATCTCGCCCGCGCTAGGCGTGTCGAGGCCCGCCGTCAGGCCGAGCAGCGTGCTCTTGCCGCTTCCACTGGCGCCCACGATGGCCACAAACTGGCCCGCTGGAATGCGCAGAGTGATCCCCTTCAAAATCTCCACGCGCCGAGAGCCATTCTGAATCCACTTCCGCACGTTGCGTATTTCAATCACTTGCCGGCCTCCTGAGGCTTTTCACCCTGTCGCAGCGATTGCACCACGGCGGTTACACTACTATGGTGGACGTTCGCCGTACATTTCTCGTTTCAACTCTGTTTCTTCTTGCCGCCTTTCCTCTAGTAGCGGCTGAGAAGCCACTGCTCATTTGTTACGGCGACAGCATCACTGCGGGCTATAACCTCGCGGAAAGTCAGGCGTATCCTGCAGCTCTTCAGCTTGATCTCGACAGACTCGGCTATCACTACCGGGTCAAGAACATGGGAACGAGCGGCGCAACGACAAAAGATGCGATCGAGGGTCTTCATTCCGTCATCGATCTGCATCCTTCCGTCGTCATCGTTGAGTTTGGTGGAAATGACGGCCTGCGGGGGCTGCCACTTGTGCAGACGCGGCACAATCTTGACACGGTCCTGAAGGCGCTGACCGCCGCGCATATTCACGTTCTCCTTGCCGGCATCACATTGCCACCCAACTACGGCCCCGATTACATACAGCAGTTTGACGAGACCTTTCGCGACCTGGCCGCTATGCATCACGTCGCGTTTGTCCCCATGATCTACAAGGACCTGATTCACCAACCCGGCACCATCCAGCCTGACGGAATTCATCCAACCGCGAAGGGCTCAGCAATCCTGGCGGAAACACTGCTGACTGGTCTCAGGCCCCTGCTCAAAAAATAGTTCGCGAACTGCCGGGCAGGCCGATCAAGCCATCACGACGACAGGTTGAAACAGTGTCCCTGCCACTCGTTTTGCGATGCCCACCAGTTCACGCTGCCCTGCAAAGACCCTGACGAGCGGAGCATACGAGAACTCCGCGAGGTTGGCTTGTGCTCCATTGCGAAGTCTGCCTAATGCGACCTCATCGCAAGTCACAGCCGGCATCTCAGGCAGTAGCGAGCGCGGATGGATGCAGAGCGCCTCCAGCGACTCTGGCCTTTCCGCGTAAGAGGCCAGTTCCTCCAGAGTATGCGCGTCTGAAATTGTGAATGCGCCCGCCTGGGTACGGCGCAGGCTGCTCAGGTGCGCGCCACACCCCAACTCCTGCCCGAGTTCATGCGCAATGGAACGGACATAGCCGCCGGCGCTGACGCTCATCTTGAACGCGGCCTCGGCGCCGTCCAGTGCCGTCACTTCAAAGGCTGCGACCTGAATCGTCACGGGCCTCAACTCCACCGGTTTGCCTTTCCGGGCAAGCTTATAGGCAGGAGTGCCTGCAATCTTTTTTGCAGAGAATGGCGGCGGCATCTGCTCAATCGAACCGCAAAAGCGTTCAGAAACAGCACGCACCTGCTGGAGTGTGAGCAAGGGTTCCGACTGTGGACCAACCATCTGTCCATCAGCATCGTAGCTGTCCGTCGCAATGCCAAAGCGGATTCTGCCCGTGTAACACTTTTCAGCAGAGGAGAAGTATTGCGCAAGGCGAGTAAATTTGCCCAGGAGAAGAGGAAGAACACCGGTGGCCATGGGGTCCAGGGTGCCCAGATGACCAATGGACTGCTCGCCCGAAATCCGACGCAGCCTGGCGACTACATCGTGGCTCGTCATACCGCCCGGCTTATCAATAACAATTAACCCGTTCACTCAACTACTTTAGACGACCAGGGCCTTGACTAGAGTCCTCAGTTACCCGACTGACGAACCAGGGACAGAAACTCCGCGCGTGTTTCTTTCTGCCGGAAGCATCCAACCATGGCGGAGGTGACCGTCGAAGAGTGCTGCTTTTCAATACCGCGCATCATCATGCACAGGTGGCGCGCCTCAATCACCACACCCACACCCTGCGGCTCAATCGCCTCCTGGATCGCATCGGCGATCTGTCTTGTAAGCCGCTCCTGTACCTGCAGGCGGCGCGCAAATACCTCCACAAGCCGCGGAATCTTGCTCAAACCAATCACCTTGCCGTTGGGAATATAGGCAACATGCACTTTGCCAAAAAAAGGCAGCATGTGATGTTCGCAGAGCGAGAACATCTCTACGTCCTTAACGATAACCATCTCGTCATAGTCGACCTCAAAAAGCGCGCCGCGAAGGATCTTGGTTGGATCTTCACTGTAGCCCTTGGTGAGAAAAGCCATGGACTTCTCAACCCGGCTGGGCGTTGCGAGCAGACCGTCACGGCTGGGATCCTCGCCTAACCGGCCCAAAATCTCCCGATACATCTCTTGCGTGCTGTACTCCGCCAGGCCTTCGTCCACGCCGGTTGCCCTGCGAACGGTTTTGCTCACTGCTATCGGCTGCGCCATTGGTCATCCTCCAACCCGGGGAAATCGGGCGTTATCTTTTCTGCTCGACCGCCAACCTGATGCTCGATGGACGCCAGTTCAGTTTGCATCCGCACACTCGAAGAAGTTGTTTTCAGTTTCTTCCACGCGAACCATCTGAAGCCTGCCGGTCGGAATCCTATGCTGCAACAATGCAAAAAGCGCCTTACAGAGATTCTCCGTCGTTGGAACGCGATTCACAAATAGCTCATCTAAATTCAGGTTGGCATGGTCAAATCGGTCTAACACCAACTCGCGCACCGCCTGATCCAGCTTCGCCATGTCCACGACCATGCCTGTCTCCGGCCCCACATCCCCACTTACCATCACCTCTACCACGTAATTGTGGCCATGGCCGTGAGGGTTATTGCACTTCCCGTAGGTTTTGAGATTTTCCTCCGGGGAGAGCGCGTCTGCGTGAAGGCGATGGGATGCGCTTAGCATGTACCGGCGTCCGAAGTAGGCTCTCATGGCTCGCCCCGGTACTCGGCAAAGATATCCGCTGTCTCATAGACCCGCACCCGGCTCAGTCGCACCCCGCCAGCGTGGTTCAGCACAGGCTCCAGACGTCTCCATGCAGCAACCGCGATGTTTTCTGTCGTCGGAATCATCCGGGCGAACTCAGGCACCTCAAGATTCAGATGGCGATGGTCGTAGACTCCCACGACTTCCTCCTCCATCACATCTTTCAGCCACTTCAAATCCACCACAAAGCCCGTCACCGCGTCCGGCTCACCCGCAACCGTTACTTCCAGCGTGTAGTTATGCCCGTGCCCGTTGCGATTCGCGCAGCGCCCGAAGACGCGCTCGTTCACTTCCGCGGACCATGCGTCATTCCAGTAATAGTGGGAAGCAGAGAAGGTCGCGCGGCGCGTTAACTCAATCATTCCATTGCCTCATAAGAGAGATGATTCCGAGGCCTTCAAGGGCTCTTCGGATTGCGCCCGCTTTTCACGCCACCAAAACCGGCGCTCTAAAATTCCGGGCCCATCCAGCTTATCCGCCAGAGTATGTCCTTCCCTTCCAGCTTACCTGCTTCAGCACCCTGTGTTGAAACCAACTGCGATAGAGGAGCACGACAAACAGTGGCAATGCCAGCGGCGACAGGGCACAATCCACGAACCCGAAGTTGGACTTCGCCACGCGAGCATAGTATCGAAAGAGATTGCGCACCCAGATCAGCAGGAGTACCCAACCTACCCCAAGCCACTGCAGGCTTCGCACGGCAAGGTGGCCATTCCACAGCTCGAAAGCAAGAATCGGCAATCCCACCAGCAATGCAATATCCAGTGCTCGCCACAGGGCCAGCGCCAGTGCATTATTGAACAATAAGGCTAGATTCTTCGTCCAGCCTTCGATCATGGCCGCGGTCGAACGGTACATCCGGGTTGAAACTGCATCGTCTCCATAGCGGAACCGCAGTCCCACCTTGCGCCGCTTGGCCACCAAAGCAAGCTCGACGTCTTCAAGCACTTTGCCCGCGACCGCCTCATGCCCGCCAATGCGGCGATAGGCCTCGCGCTCGACCAGCAGAAACTGCCCATTCGCCGCGGCAACCCTCTGATTCGGATCGGAAACGTTTGTCGGCGGATACGACAAGGCGAGCTCACAAAAGACCAGCGGCATCAACGTGCGCTGCCACAGTCCGCTGACCCACTGCTTCGGCGAGTAGCTCAACATCCCCACCTTGTGCCGCACAGCCTCGTGGATGGCCCGGTGCAGGTTCCCACTCTCATGCACCGTATCCGCATCCGTGAACAACAGCCAACGCCCGCGCGCCTTTCGCGCTGCCGTCCAGATCGCGTTGGCCTTCCCGGTCCAGCCTCTTTCCAGCTTGCCGGCCTGCATCACTGTCACGTCTGCAAAGCTGCGCGCAATCTCTTCCGTGCGATCCGCAGAGTGATCGTCCACCACAATCAGTTCCCAATCCCGGCCCAGCTTGAAAACCTCGTCCGACTGTGCAACGAGTGACTCCAGACACGCTCCCAGGCAGTCCTCTTCATTCCTCGCAGGAATGATTACTGTAAGTTCCAGCAAATTCTCCGGTTCCGGCTGGTCAAACACTCTCCCCATAAGCGAGGGCGTAGCTAAAGGTCCGCTCGTGGCCTGGGTAAGGCCCAACATTGGCTTCCAGTCCCGCGCCTCTTCCCTGCTCGTTTCCGGCCCTTTGTCCGCCATCCTGCAGCCCTTTCGCGCCGTGCCCTTTGCTCCGTATTATAGGGATGTGCGGTTTCCTTCTGTCGCTCTGCTCACTCTCGCCTCGCTCTCGTTGCTCTCCGGATGCAACCGTGGCGCCCATCCCGCTCAGACCGGGATCGAGGCGCCGGACTTTACGGTCTCCGATGGAATTACGTCGGTCCATCTCGCCAACTATCGCGGCAATGTCGTGTTGCTGAATTTCTGGGCCACCTGGTGCGCACCGTGCATCGAAGAGATGCCTTCTCTGCTGCAGCTTCATCGACAGGATCCTGGCCTTGTGATGCTCGCAGTCAGCATCGATGAAGACCCCAATGCCTACGCGAGCTTCATCCGAGCCCGTCACGTGAACCTGATCACGGTCCGCGATCCCCGCCAAACGGCGGCAAGCCTGTTTCACACCGACATGTGGCCGGAAACTTACGTCATCGATCGTAAGGGGATTATCCGCCGCAAGTTCGTTGGCGCACAGGATTGGACCAGTCCCGAGATCATCCACTACCTGAACAGTCTCTAGCCTGCAGACTTGCTATGATTGTGCTATGACAACAGTGGACATTCTCTTCCGTTACGCTGCGGAACCTGACGAGGCCGTTGCGTTTGCACTTGGGAATATGCGCGAAGTCTACGGAATTCGTCAACTTAGGTTTGACAAAGCCGCGCACGCGGTGCTGGTGGAGTACGACGCAACTCGCCTCAATGCCGCGACCGTCACAAATCTCGTCCGTTCCGCCGGGCTTCAGATCGCTGAAGAATTGCCCCTGCTGCCGCCCCAGCCAGAGCCGGAAGTGACCGCTACTGCCTGACCTGAACCCGATTGCACCGCTGCACAAACCCTGATATTCTGCATAAGGTTTGTTCGGGAAATTCTCCCATGCGCCCGTAGCTCAGCTGGATAGAGCGACTGACTACGAATCAGTAGGCCGGAGGTTCGAATCCTTCCGGGCGCACCATTAAAATCAACAATTTACGCATCAAAAAGCCTTCAGTTCACCAACTCGGAGGCTTTTTTGTCGTTTGAACTTTGCAATGCGTTGCAATATACTGTAAATAGACAGGTTACTAGCTAGCACATGAGCGTATTATGTGTCAGTTTCTAGCCTAGAAACTAGCACATAATCTGGCACTATAAAGACCACGGCGATCTCTGATCTTTTCTCGCTACTTTCGGGGTGCAGAAGTGCTTCCGGATTTCTCCGGAGGCTCGTAATGCCCTGTAGCGCAGATTCTCCATTACTGGCCGGATCTTAGAGATGCTGTTTCTGCCTAAACAGGCACGGAGAAATGCCGATAGAAATACAATGCCTACACGACTGAATCTTCAACCCTGCCCGAAATGTGGCAAAGTGATGAACGCGCAACAAAGGCGGTTCCCTTGCCCAGCGCATATTCCCGCTCCAGAAGAGGCTGTGCAGGAGCTTGCCCACGCTCGGCGCAACGATGTGTTTTCACTGGTCTCACAGGCGATCGCTAAACGCGGGCTCACGGGCCCGGGGACTTGGTCTGCGTCTCCGCACAGCAGGTTCGGAGTTTCGATCGAATGGACCGGGACGGGGCCAGATGTCGATCTCAACGAAGATAGCCAGAAACCCTGGGAGCAATTTGGCGGGAACGAACTGGTACGTGCGGCGGGCTACTCGCCCGACCTTCCCCTCATGGAGAGCGTCTACATAGACGAGAACAGCGGCAAGTGGTACTTCTCCAAGGTCCTTCCAACCTGCGACTAGGCAGCCTTGTACAGAGCAACCGAAATGAGTCAAAGACTCCTCGCCAACGTTGGGGCTCCCAAGATAATCAGTCGTAAGCTGGAGACGGATTCAGATGAGTTTCTTCGCGACCTCGCGTTCCCCGTGTTCGAAGGCGTCTACGAAGGGCTCAAGCTCCCCTTCGCTCATACCGATGCCCAGTCCCGCCGCGCGCCAACCGTCCACGGCGTGGACTACTTCGCTCAATATCTCCTTCGCCAGCGCCTTCGTGATGCGGAAATAGGCGATCACGGACATCAGGGCATCGATGGTCATGTCAGGGCCTGCATCTTCGGAAATCCAAGTCTTTAGTTCTCGCACTCGCTCCGGCGACGGGTTGATGTCGAAGGCGGGCGACAGCCGCCACAATGCCCGATCTACATGCAGGAAGCCGTGATTGCGTAGATGGTCGTCCACGTTCGAAATCAAAATCGAGAATGCAATACGCCGCCACAACTCTTCGATATCGGCTTGGGCATTAGCCCCGTTTACGCGGATAGCGTCCACGATCTCTGTATAGGTGTGCTCCTCGGGTTCCATCACCTCGACGCCGAGCATCGTCGCGGCGGAGACATACATGATGCGTAGTCCATCCCCTCGCCGGTCGAAGCGGCGGATCAAGGCAACTGGCAAACCGTCGCTCTCGACGATACGCGCCGCGGCCGCATCGATCCCGGCGCTCCTGGCAAGCGTAAGAGCAAGCACTTCTCCCTTTGTAACGGCGCGCTCGTCCGTGATACTGGGAAACTTGCCGATGCTCAGAGCTCCGTCATCGTCAATAACAGTGCATTTGGGACGCATGCCGCCAAGCGATGTGCCTCGTCCGCGCAAATACGCAAGGTCCGCCGCCGTTTCTTTGTTCGCTTCGACAGCGCGCGTCGCGCTCAACAAATGTCCAAGCTCGATTAGCGGCGGAGCCGTCCGCCGTCCTTCCTCTTGCGCGCGCTGGAATACGCCGTCTTCGTCGCGAAAACGAAGCGCCCCTACCCTGCTGACGTCATCCACGGCGAGCAAATAATCAAGCGCGGTCAGCGGCTGCGCCTCTTCTTCTTTTCCTTCACGGCGCAATTGCTGTCTGCGCTTGATGTGATCGCGCATGATGACGCGCCTCGCCCACCCATCTGGCTCGGTGTCGGCAATCGCGGCATGGAATAGAGAGCCGTCTTGCGCCTTGCGATGAAACTGCGGTCCAGCTTGGAGCGGAAGAGACGGTCCCAGAGCGAAACGCGCGGGGTCTGCGAGCCAGCCTGCACTGTACTCGAAAGCAGCGCTTTCGCGATGGCCTTGCAGGTCGTAGCGCAGTGTGCCGGCCTGCGGCCCATCGCCCAGCATCACGTCGATAGTCCTTTTCAAGACTTTGGTCCCCGTGGCTTCTTCATGTGCACGCGCTTGGGCAGGCGCTCTTCATCGAGCAGAAGGCCAGTGTCGTCGCGGCTTACATCGATCAGAGTGCCAAGAGGGCTGCCGAAGCCCAAGACGAAAAGGGCCATCGCATAGACGCCAAGGCCGACTTTGGGGTCGCCCTTCTCTACGCGGAGATAGGTGTTCTTGGCAACACCCATGCGCTCGGCTACGGTAAGGATCGTAAGCCCGCGTTTCCGTCGCGCGGTCGCCAGATCGCTGCCGAATTTGGTCAGCGAGCGCCTGACAGCTGGGGGCAGAACATCCGATACACTTGATCTCATGTAAGGCTCCATATATAAAGCCTTATGGCCATATAAGGTCCAATATATAGGACTTTATCCGGATTGTCTAGAGAAGAAAGCTTCGAGAGTAAAACGAGGGCGCCGATGCCGGGCCAGGCGCTGGGTCTTTGCACCACTGCCGTTCCGGGGAAATGCGGGGGGACGCTACTGTATTGGCGTCTCAATGGCGTAAATACCGGCTAAACGAAATTCAACACCAAAAATAAACCCCAATATGGTCCGGCCTACTGCTATTTCACTAGCGGGAGTTTACTGAGAATGCGGCAAAAACGCCTGTAGGTTGTTCTTTGTTTGGAAGTTACGCTGGTGCAGTTGTATTACCCACGTTGGGTACTACCGAGCTGATCGAGGCTCAGCACCT
>JAJZGF010000246.1 GCA_021805025.1 Acidobacteriota bacterium | reverse complement strand
GGCGTCCATGGGCACACCGCAAGTGTTCTGGGCAGGCCAATTCTCTGGCCTGTCAGTGAAGGTGTGCATTCGCCTGAGTTGCGAATGCTGTCGAATTATGGATTCCCGGATCAGCCCGCACCGGGGATTCGATTTCCTGCCGACGAAATAAATGCGCGGCGGGTAGCTAACGGGCTGGCGCCGGGCGGCCCCTCCGGCGATGCGAAGGTTCGTCCAATACGGAATCGTCCATATGCCCTCCTTTGCGCATGAGCCGTCTTAGTGAATCGAGTGAAGAACTCCAGCAAGGTCCAGTACGTGATAGAGCAGCATGGCGGACATCGCAACCAGGTAGCCACGCAACAGGGTCAGCGAAATGCGAACCGCAGGCGTCATGGCGATATGGCCCAGCCCTTCGGTGGAGCACTTTTGTTCCGGCACATCGTTAAGCGGATGGACGACGCGGAAATATTCGGGAGCGTAGGAGTTCTGTATGGTCGCCATGAATCACCTCGTGAATTCAGTCAAAAAGTTTGGGTAGCATAACCTGCGCGGCCAGGAGCAGCGACAGGGCAAACAAGACAGCGATGATGGTCCAGTTGATTACGTTGTTCCACGGTCGGTTGACCCACTGTTCGCCAAGCAAATCGTGGTCGTTGAGCAGCAGTTGTAAAAAGATAATGGCCGAGGGAAGGATGAGTCCCGCGAAGACCTGGACGCTGATGATAACCAGTTGCAGCGGTACCCGCGGAATGAGAACAATGAGTGCGGCCGCGCCTACACATGCGATGTAGGTTGCGTAAAAGCCCGGGGCTTCCCACAGCTTCTTGTGCAGAGAATGTTCCCAGCCCTTCACCTCGCCGTAGGCCCAGGCGCTGGCCAGAGAGATGGCAGTGGTGCCCAGCACGGCAGCATTGACCATCAAGAGAAGGACACCGTTGCGGACGAAGTTGCCGGCAATGGGACCGAGCGCAAGGGCAAGCTTCGCGGGATCTTCAAATGGAATGTGGTGCCGGTAGCCGAAATCGCCAACCAGCATCATTGCGCCCGCGACCATTACAGTGAAGGTGGCCCCAATCAGCGTGTCGAGCCGCGCCCACTTCAGATCGGAGAAGCGCAGCCGCTTTTCTGCTACGCAGCTCTGTTGGAAGAAAAGTTGCCAGGGCGCAATGGTAGTACCCACAATGGCGATGATCAGAAAGATAAGACTGCTTGTGATTCCGCCCGCGGGCATCCCTGGGGCAACCGTGGAGCGGGCAACGGCGGCCCAATCGGGATGGACAATATAGGCCAGTGCGAACCAGGTCAGGTCCATCAAGCATAGTGCGATGACGATGCGCTCCCAGCGCAGATAGCTGCCCGTAACAACCATCAAGGTGAGCCCAAGCGCCGAGACAGGCACAGAGATATACGGGCTCACGCCCATCGCGCTCAACGCGAGGGAGATGGCCGCAAACTCAGTGATGAGGGTGAGGAAGTTCACGACCAGCAAATCAAAGAGCGAGAAGTGCCCCCACCACTTGCCGAATCGCTCATAAATCATGGCCGCGTGGCCCTTGCCGGTCGCAATCCCCAGGCGGGCCACCATCTCCTGCACGAAGTAGCAGATGGGCAACAGCACAATCAGAATCCAGAGCAGATGCAGGCCATACTGTCCGCCCGCCTGCATGTAGGTCGAGACCGCCCCCGCATCATTGTCTGCCTCCATCACGATCAGGCCGGGGCCGAAGACCATGAGAAAGGTCAGCAGGTGCTTTTGCCAGGAGCGGCTCACCCACACGCCGGAGACTGCCGTCTCTGCGACTTCAAGCTGAGGTTCTGCTAGGCGCACAGGCGCATCCTCCCGGCGTCAGCCTGAGAAGGTGACGCGCCAGCAGTCTGTGTCATCGCGGCATCCACCCACTTGCAGACGAGAGGCCTGACGGAATTGCCTGTGGGCACCCAAATGCAGACCAGACGAACGCTCTTCTGGATTGCAAGCAGTTTGTTCTTCATGATGGTTCCTCCTTGTGCAGTCCATGCGCGTGCTTTCGCCCCAGGTTGCGGAGTGCGCAATCCGGACAAAGCTCGGGAGAATGGATCAACGGTTCGGGAGGGGTGAAACAGGAATGATGCTACCCGGCTCACGCGCTCAATTCACAGGTCATATGCTGGGAAGAGCGCGGGAGGAAATCGTCTGTAGTCAGGCTAAAGGCGGTCTCCAGAGCGCTCATCGCAGCACAGGATAGAACTCCAACTACTCGGAGGTTCTTGTGCGGATTCGATGCTCATACAGTTTTGTTGTTTCTCCAGCGTGGACGAAATCCATGCTTCTAACTTTTTAGCATACCCCCCTTGGGTAGTCAAGGGGAAAACACAGAACATTTCAAAGAAATTTAGCTGCATCTCCGTTTTGAACGAGATGTCTGAAAAACAGGCATGCGGAAGTATCTAGGCGTTCAGAAAGTTATTTGGAACTCAATTTCCGCCCACTCCTCCGACTTGCATCGAGCGACACTACTCGGGTTTTCCTGTGTAGTGTTCCTGGTGGTGGACTTCGGCGTGGTCTTCCAGCGATTCGAGGTGCGTGATGACCTCGGCGGGTATTCCCAGTTCTGCCGGCAACCGCTCTTCAAGGATCGTCGCGATGGCATGTGCCTCACTCACCGAAGTGAGACACGGAAACAACAGGTGCACTTCGATGATCTGACGATACCCGGTGGTTCTGAAGCGGACACCGTGATACTGAATCTTCAATTCCGCACAGATCAAATCCAGCCTTTCCCGAATCTTGTGCCCCGCATCCGGGTCGGAGTAGTCCAGCAGGCCTACCGCTGAACGCCAGACCAAATGACCCCCTGACCACAGAATATTGGCAGCGACGATCATCGCGACCAGGGGATCGAATGGCTTCCAGTGGGTCATCAGGACCAGCGCCAGTCCGCCCACAACGCCGAAGCTTGTCCAACTGTCGGTGAGGACGTGCTTGCCGTTGGCTTCGAGGATCAGGGAGTTTGTCCGGCGTCCTGTACGGATGAGGTAATAACCGAGCCCGGCATTGAGAACTCCAGCGATCAGGATCAGCGCGACTCCCGACCCGAGCCGCTGCAAATGAATCCCGGCCATCCAATCACGGATCGACTCCGTGAGAATCGCAATCGCGGCCACGATGATCAAGGCGCCTTCAAAACCGGCAGAGAAAAATGTGATGCGCTCGTAGCCGTAGTGAAAGTGGCTGGAGGCCGGCCTTGTGCTGAGACGAAGACTGAAGCTTGCAAAGCCCACCGCAATCACATGAATGACGGATTCAGCGGCGTCAGAGAAGATGGCGGACGAGTGGGTCATGGCGTAGGCAGCCGTCTTGCCGATCAGCATGGCAAAGCCAACAATCAGCGAGAGACGCATGGCGAGCTGCGTATCGTGCAACTCTTGCGCATCTCTCGGCGCAGTGTGGCTGTCAATCTCGAGTTTGGTCACCTTGTTCACTGCCAACGAGGACTCCGCCCTTTGAGTATCTTTCCACCGAATCATGATGCAGACTTGGAAATCATCGAAAACTATGCGCCCATATTACAAGAAATCGAATGCGAAGAAATCCAACGCCGATTTCTCCGGGCTCTGAATGAAGCGACTGTCCTCCCCGGACTTCAAAACGAGAAATTGCCGCAAGCAAGGACAAAAGTCGGCAATCGTCATTCGCGGACAGTTGCTGACAAGTGTAGTTTCAGGGGACAGGCAGCCAACTAAAGTGTGATCCTTCTTTTACCTGTGGGGCCGATGCTGTGCGCGGGCTTGTGCGGTCATCCGGATGGGTGTCTCGATTTCGATGAGTTTCTGACGCAGTTTCGTGAAAGCTCTTCTTTGCTCGATCTAGGTCTCTGACCAGATGAAGAAGGTCCATACAAGGTACTTTGCGGATGGTTAAGATGGCCGCAACCTGGAGGCATGAAGAACGAGCAGCGGGTGCAGGTTCGATTAAGCAAGAAGGGCAGACAGCAGGTTGCGGAGATGTTGCGGAAAGGGCGGGAGTCGGCGCGGGTGCTGCGGCGGACTTCGATCTTGCGCCAGCTCGACCAGGGGCAGAAGATCACGCAGGTAGCGGCAACCCTGGGTGTGGTACGGAAGACGGTGCGGGCCATCGCCCGGCGCTACCAGCAGGAGGGATTGGAGTCGGCGCTGCATGAGAAGCCGCGGCCGGGCAAGGCGCTGGCGCTGGACGTGAACCGGAGCCAGCGCATCATTGCCATGGTATGCGGGCCACCACCCGCAGGTCAGGCGCGGTGGAGCGTGCGGCTGATTGCCGAAGAGG
>JAJZGF010000245.1 GCA_021805025.1 Acidobacteriota bacterium | reverse complement strand
AGGTTCCACCACACGCGGTGATTGCGCCCTGACCGGCGTAATGCAACACCCGCCCATGATAAGCAGGAGTGCGAGCGGCCTCCTCATGTATCTCCAATGCCTGCTTGTCACGCTGTTCTCCCGGCTGCTGTGCGAATACGTGAAGGCCGCCGCCATCAGAACGTAATGCTTTCCGTTTGACCTATGCGATACGGTAATGTTGGCGTGTTGAAATGTCAATAGAAAAGAAATTTCTGTTGAAAAATATTGACATGGCCGCCATGTGCCTTTGCTGCAGCCCTTGTACGTTGCTCTGCCAGCATTACGTTGCTCCCTATTCCCGCTTCGCCGGCCGTTCGTTTGCTGTCGCTCGGGGTTCGGCAGGTTCGTGCTCGCCTGTCTCACCCGCAGGTGTCAGACGTTGATGCACGAACGAAATGGCTGGTCGTGGGACGGTCGTAAGCCTACGGATAACGCAGGGCAAGTTCCTACTCCGTACACATATTTTTCTGCGGACATTATTTGTCTATTGACATACATGTGTCCGCGCACATATTGTTTGGCTGCTACCAAACACGATAGCTATGCGTTCTTTATTTGGAGAGACCATGACTGCTCGAAACATCGATTCACCTAACCTGCGCAAATATTCCTTTCCCTCTCGCTTGTTTAGAGCGAAGGGCTGGATCAGCACGCTGGCCTTCCTCGCTGCTTTGCTCTCTGCTCCGGCAGTACTGGCACAGATCGCCGGTGAGGGCGCCATTGTCGGACGCATCACCGATCCTAGTGGCGCGGTTATTCCTGGCGCGAACGTCACAGCCACCGAGAACGCCACCCATGTCAGCACCTCCCGTATCGCAACGTCGACGGGTGTCTATTCTCTGACTCCCCTCCCGGTTGGCGAATATACCGTCTCCGTAGCTGCGCAGGGATTTCAAAAATCTGTGCAGGAGCACATTCAGGTCAATGGCAACCAGTCCGTGGGGCTGGACTTCAAGCTCACCGTCGGTAACCAAACGGAGACGTTGACCGTCACCACCGCACCTGCAGAGCTGCAGACCACGAACGCCACCCTGGGCGAAGTCATGGACAATGCCACGTATGAGCAGTTGCCCTTGATCATGAACTCGGGCCCGCTCGACCCAACCGCCTTCGTAACCTTGATGAACGGCGTCGCCCCGATTGGGCGCTCCGGGAGCTTCAACGGCGGCGGAGGCAGCGCGGGAAGAGTTGATGAAATCTATCTCGATGGCGTTCCCCTCACGCTGATCGACATGCAGGGTGACAACCGCAATGTGCAGTTGGGGGTCAGCCTCGATGCTGTGAATCAATTTCAAGTAGCAGTCAGCGGTCAGAGCGTCCAGTTTGACGGCTTTGGCGCAGCGAACTGGACCACAAAGTCCGGAACCAACCATTACCACGGTCAGGCCTATGTCGCTTTCCGCAACACCGCATTTGACGCATGGGGATATTTCGCAAAGGCAGCTACCACGACAACGCTGGTCAATGGCGTGCCGACAAAGGTCCAAATCCCCAAGCCGGCCGAGCATCAGGACGAAGAAAGCTTCTCGGGTGGCGGACCTGTCCGGATACCACATCTCTACAACGGGAAGGACAAGCTATTCTTCTTCGGATCGTATGTGCACTATCACCAGACTGTCGGCGTCAACCCTAGTCTCTATTCTGTCCCGACAAGTCTGGAGCGTGCCGGAAACTTTACTCAGCTAAGCGGCAATACCAAGATCTATGATCCCACGACCACGGTTTGTACCGCTGGTGATGCAAGCTGCACCAATTCGCAGTTCGTTACCGGCGGAGTTGGGAACGTGATTCCAGCAGCCGAGATATCACCGCAATCCCAGTACCTGATGAGCTTCCTTCCGGCTGCGGACAATGACAACGTAACGCAGAACAATTTGCTGACTGGCATTCCGCAGGGCAACTCGAACTGGATTGTTGATGGCAGAGTCGACGCTCAGGTGACGCCCAAGCAGCGCATCTCCATCATCTCCGACACGGGCGTGCGCAACTTCCTGCCCTTTGAAACGGGAGCCACTACGCAACTTCCGATTCCATACGCTGGCGGCCAGAACGTCTCGGAGCATTTCACAGCGGATATCATCGAGGACAATTACGTAATTTCAAACAACGCGGTTAACAATTTCAGATACGCGTTCGTGCGTGGCTGGGGAGGCGCTGGAAGCCTTACCGAAGGTATCAAAAAGTATGAATTAAGCACAGCCGGCTTTGGCAATCTACCTCCCGGCGAGGCGTCGGATTCTTTCCCTCTGGTTAACTTCAACGGATTTGCAGACAATCCCACGAGGTGGAGCAGCGATGTAGGGTATCTGCAAAATGTGAACACTTACGAGGCGGTGGACAACCTCATTACTACCCACGGCGATCACAACATCACCTACGGCGCTATCTTCCAGTGGCTCAACGAAAATGAGTCGAGCCATTACACCCCGACTGCCCCGCTGGACCTTTCCTATAGCAACGTCAACACGGCTGGGTACAACTCGTCCGGGCTGATCGAGAACACCAATAGCGGTAACCCTTTCGCCAGCTTCCTCCTGGGGGCGGTCAACGGCACAGGGTTCAGCATTCAGCCCTTCTCCACCTTGGGTGCACGCTATAAGGCGTTCTCTCCATATGTCGAGGACAATTGGCGCGTGACTCAGAAGTTGACGGTGAACATCGGACTCCGCTGGGACCTCTACACTCCCTATGAGGAGGTGCAGAACCGCTGGTCGTTTATGAATCCACATCTCATCAACCCTGCGACTGGAACCTATGGCGCGATCCAATTTGCGGGCAATGGTGTCGATAGTTGCGATTGCAGGACTCCGATCAAGACCTTTTATCGCAACCTTGGGCCGCGGTTAGGCTTCGCTTACTCGCCGGGTACCAAGACCGTCATTCGCGGAGCGCTAGATATCCTCTATGCCCACGGTAGCGGAGTCGGCGGCGCTGGTGGAGCCAATAATGGCACTGGCCAGACCGGTCTCACGGCGAGCGCCGAATTCCCAAGTTCTGGTCAGCGGGGAGCCATCCCGGCTTTTTATATCAACAACTCTCCGGACTTTCAGGCATCGGGCATCTCAAATGTCAATCTGCCGGCATATAGTGCGCAGCCGTTCATCAACCCCATTGTCAACGCAGGCAACTACATCAACAGCGGTATCAATCCGCAGGTCAGCGCTGGTACTCCTGTCACTGCGCAAGGGGTCAGCTATGCGGACCCGATCGTCGGAGGACGAGCACCTTACGACGTCACCTATAACCTGGGCGTGCAGCGGGCTATCAGCAACACCCTCACGGCTAGCCTCGATTTCACCGGCAGCGAATCGCATTTCATCTACGGTGGTTCGCGCGGTGCGATCATCAATCAACTCGACCCACAATATGAGGTTCTTGGATCTCTCCTGAATCAACTGCCAGGCGCGACCGATGCAAAGACGGGCCAGACCTATTTACAGGATGCGCAGGCGGTGATTGGCGCGGGCAACATTGGCCTTCCCTACACCAACTTCGGCGGTCCTCAAGCTACGATCGGAGCTATGTTGAAGCCTATGCCGCAATACGGCGGTATCTCCGATACCTTCGGCTACGTAGGCAACTCAGTCTATGAATCCGTTCAGTTTCAACTCCAGCAGCATCCGTGGCACGGCCTCTCCTACACCGTCAACTACACGTACAGCAAGGAAATGGACGACAGCGGAACGCACCGCTCCGGCTGGGCCATTCCTGGAAATGTGATGACCGACGGAATTCCACGCAAACAAGGTCAGGCTGACCGTTCCCTCGGCACTGGCGACATTCCCCAGATGCTCCACATCTATGGAGTGTGGAATATACCAGGAACGCACCGCGAACATTCCTTCGTCAATGGGCTGACCAACGGCTGGAATATCTCCTGGATCTACAGCTACTACTCTGGCTCTCCCTTGGCGATTACTGCAAGTGGATGCCAGGTCATCGGGCAGGGAACCTGCATGCCGAGCTACAACACCGCCTATACCAAGTCTCCGCGCATCGGTGGTGGTTGGGGCAAGGGAATTACTGCAGGCACTGCGGGCACTCACCCTTACATCGACGCGACCGCCTTCGTCATTCCCAATCAGACCTACCAGATTGGAAATCTCGCGAGGACGGCAGCCTACCACCTCTTTGGGCCCGGCGGTTTCGATATTGATAGTGCAGTCAATCGCACCTTCAAAATCTATGGCGGCCTTGCTCTTACCCTTACCGCGACGGCTACGAACGTAACCAACGCCGTCCACTGGCGGATTGGCAGCACGACGGTGAACCCGGGACCTGTATCTACCCCCGGAGTCAACAGCATCGGAACCA
>JAJZGF010000244.1 GCA_021805025.1 Acidobacteriota bacterium | reverse complement strand
GTACTTCGGTGTTTGATCAAAAAGCAATTTGCCCTTGCGCACCAGTTCAGCATCCTGCTCGGGTGCCGAACTGGGCTGCATGCGCACGGCCTGCTGCGAGGCTGGCGTCACATGCTTGCTGGAACAGCCTGCAATGGCTGCGGCTAAAATCCCAACTCTGATGATCCCTATGCGGGCATTCGATATCAATGCTCGTCTAGTGCCCATATTATGTTCTCCTACTTGGCTGCGTCTGTCATCGAGCGAAATCCATACTGACGGTAGATGGACTGCGCCTCTGCGCTCTGCAAGAACAAGAGCCATTGTGCGGCGGCGGCGGCATGAGGCGCTCCCTTCACCACTCCGCCTGCATACGAGGCAGTCGTGTTCTGGGCATCAGGAATCGCTACGCCTTCAATTGGATTACCAATACTCTGTTGAAAGCTAACTTCGGAGGCCCAGGTGACACCCGCATCCGCCTCGCCCTTCAAGATGCGCATCGGTGTCTGGCGATGATGAATCTCAGTCAATACTGTCTGCCCGCTTTGCACCTTTGTTTCATAGATCGCTTTCTCCAAAGCATCTCCACCGGCCTTCCGCAGAGAGCTCATGATCTGATTCCCTACGCCCTCCCACTCCGGGTTGGGCATTGAGAGTCGTATGCCCGCGCGACCCAGGTCAAGCAGTGAATGAATCGCTTGCGGATTGCCTTTGGGAATCATGATCTGCAATGTGTTGGTTGCGTAGGTTACGACGCCAGTCACTTCCCCGGCCTGCTCCATCGAATGCAGCGCGCGCGCGCCAGCCTCGTAGACATCAGGCTGCACCTGCACGGTCAGGTTGCCGAGCGTGATGGCGTTGCCAGCAGCCATCTGTTTGCGCAGGATGCCGGGTGGAAGCGTCTCATAAAAGATCTGCCCCTTGAGTTCCGGGTGCTGGACCTCGAAGGCCGCGATCAGCTGCGGCAGCGCAAAGAACTGGTTGCCGCCGATGAACAGAACCAACTTGGCGCTACAGGGATTGCCATGCATATCCGGCACATTGTCCACATCGGGGACGTGGAAGACGAAGCCCTTGTCCGGAGCCGGATCATTCTTTTGCTGGCTCCACGGCGGGCTGCTCTGCGCGAATGCGCTGCCGGTAGAACCGACAGCGCAGATCAAACTGAGCAGAAGAATACGAGCCTTCATGCGAGGTCTCCTTTGCGGCCTTAGACCGTGATGTAGGTGTAGTGACCTTCTGTCTGCAGCAACGCGATGGCAGCCACCATTGACGCGACGACCAGTGTGCCCTCCACCGTGTGCTGCAACACTTCCTTCACTACGTCTTCAGGGGTCTGCGTGAGCTTGCGTGTGCGGACTAGCATACGGGCCTGCTCTTCCGTGGCCGTGTGGCAGCACATGAACTGCACGCCCCTGGCTCGAAGGGCCTGCATGCTCGTGTCCTGGTACATCGAGTCTTCGCTGTTTGGATCCGGCGAGGGGTAGCCCTTGCCCGCTGCCTTCGAGCTATTGAAAAAGAGATTGCGAACCGCAGGCTTGCCCGTTTCAGGGTCGGTGACATTGAGCCACGCGCCGATCTCGTATTTGCTCCATATGAAGTCGTCGCAGTTGAGCATGTTGGCAGGGCCATGCATTGCCACGGCAATCTTGATCTGCCCGCTGGGCACGCCAAAGCCGAACTCGAGTCCATTGAGCGAATTTTTTACGTTGTTCAGGAAGCGTCCGCCACCAATCTGCACCACATCGTAGACCTGCTTGACGCGGGCCGGGTTGCTGACAAGCGCCTGAAAGTCCGCAAGCTTCCAGTCGGTGGACTTCCAGACCAGTTGGCCTTCAGCAGCGGCGCCTGCGCCGGCAGCCAGTCCCAGTGCGGCTGCTCCGGATAACAATGATCTACGAGTGAGATGGTTCATCTGGATTCTCCTTGGGGTTGGGGACCGTCTCTGACCGGTCAGAAGCGGGCGGCCTGATTCCCAGGTTCTCCAGGAATCGGAACTTGGGCGCTTCGCTGCGCACACGAAATGCGACTGAGCGCGCTCGCCAAAAGATGAAAAGCGCCAGCACGAAGGTGATGATCCCAACGAGCCAGGCAATCACGGCATGGCCTCCATCTCTACAGATAGCGCCGTCTTCTGGGTATCACCCAGCTCTGCGGACCCCTTGTAAAACGACCGCATGTAGAAGGTCACCGCCTGAATTTCCGCCGGCGTCAGCAAGGGCCATGCGGGCATTCCGCTGCCGGGAACTCCGTGGTGCATTACCTCTTCACCGCCGCGGAATGACACCAGCATCTGTTGGAAATTGGCTGGAGGTGGCCGGTAGTTTGCTGCATCGGGGCCGTTGCCGTCACCGTTGCCTCCGTGGCAACGCGCACAATGCGCGACGTAGACGCGTTCTCCCGCAGCGACGAGCGTGGGCTTGGGCGCCCACGTTGCACCGGAGTCAGGCTCAGGGGTTCTGCTCAGCGAGAGCGCATACTCGGCAACAGCTCGGAATTCATCGCCGGGCAGGTCGCTCCAACCCGACATCGCGCTACCCGCGACGCCGGCTTCTAAAGTACGCCACAGCGCATTGGGGGCAAGGCGAAAATCAACCAGATTGAAGGCCACCGGTCGCAACGCTCGTCCGCCCGGCGATTGTGCTCGTCCATCGGTTCCATGGCATCCAGCGCAATTCTCCAGAAAAACTGCTCTTCCTTCCGCAGAGCCCTTGGCGGCCAGATCGACAGGCGCCATCGGCATTTTATTGGCAGATGCTCGTCCAGCGGTATTTGAAGATGCTGCTTCCAGTGCAGGGCGACCCAGTGTGCTGAGATAAGCAGCCAAATCCCGTGCATCTTTTGACGGACGCTCGGCTGAGCCATCAAACAACCATGGGTATCCAGGCATGACCGAGTCCGGAACCATGTAGCGCGGATTGTAGAGATGCACGAGCTGCCAGTCCCGTGGGCGGCGGCCAGCCTCGCGCGCAAGATCTGGACCAATGCGACGCGTGCCCCACATCTGCGGATACTGATTCTGTGTTTCCCACGCCTCTGTTGGAGGCCCAAAACGCCATTCATCCGCCGCGGTAAAACGCACCTGTTCCGTATGGCAGTAAGCGCAACCATTGCGCGCGTATATCTGCTGGCCGTGCAGTTCCTGTTCCGTCAAAGTCAGTTGCACTCCGGGCGGCGTGGTACGCCCGATCACTCGACGCAGATTGATCGCGGGGATCACACCCAGAGCAATAAACGAAATGAAGAAGAAGACCAGCCCTGCGCCAAAAGTTGCACCATAGGCGGTACTGATCCATTTATCAGTCTTTCGCGCCTCTGGAATACATTGTTCCGGCGGGCCAACTGAGGAGCGGGCAGGAACCTCACCGGCCGCCTCGCCGACAAAAAAACTCACAGCAAAAAGCAAAAAGCCCGTAAGCAGCAGACATCCATCCGCAGTTCGAAACATCCAATACGGTCGCGATGCCCGCACAGAATCCATCCAGAGCAGATGTTCCCGCCACATGCTGGCCTGCACAAGACCCGCGCCCGTCAGGTCCACCACCATTAGCGCAAGACCAATCACCAGCAGCCAGTACGACCAGGCAAGCGCACGCCGGCTTTGCCGCGCACCAGGCACCGATTTCCAGATGTGCGCGAGCGCGCCCATTGCCGCAAAGGAGGCAAAGCCGATCATGGCGAGATGCGAGTGACCAATGACCCAATCCGTAAAGTGGATGAAGCTGTTGAAAGCCATAACCGCCTGCACCGAGCCTTGAATGCTTACGACAAGGTAGAGAACCACACTGGTCCACACAAAGCGAAGAGGAATATCGCGGACAAGCGAATCATCCGCAGCCAGAGCGATCGAAAGCAGCAGGTTGGCGACCACGATAATGACGTCGATGCCCTGATAGATGGACGCAACCTCTGAGGCATGCTGCGCGCTCATGGGCAGCGACGAGTAGACATAATGATGAATCCCGTTCAGTGGATAGACCAGAAACAGGAGCCAGAAGCCGATCATCGAGTAGAAGTGGCTATAGATCGGCTTCCTTGTGACCACGGGAATCACAAAGTATGCAATTGCCGTGGCAAAGGGCGTAACAAAGATGCCAACCGCGTCGTGAATCCATAAGCCGCTGAATGCCGCTCCCATCGCCCCTGGAAGAATATGAGGTAACAGGTTCCCAACCGGATAGGCGAGCGCAGTGAAGGTGATGCCTCCCAGCAGATACCAGCCTGCGACGTAAAGCTCCGAGCCTCCGCACTTCCAGAAAGGGATACAAAACTGAACGATCAGCAGCAGCAGCGCCAATTCAATCACAGCTGCAATTCCAAGCGGAAACTCAGCCCACTCCAGCGGTTGGCTTGAACCGGCCAGCACAAG
>JAJZGF010000009.1 GCA_021805025.1 Acidobacteriota bacterium | reverse complement strand
GCAGTTTGGCTGGTGGCCCGTGCAGAACATTGACATCGACTTCAATTACTCGGGTTACCTCAAATTCAACGGCGCGAGCACAAACTACGACGGCGCGTTTCGAAACGCCTCCGATAACAACACCGTTTACATGGCTTTGTGGCTCAATTTCTAGGAGACAGCGTGGAACAACAAATCAGCAGGGAAAAAGCCGACGGCAGCAGAGATGTGATTATCATCAACCGCCGCTCGTTCTTTGGCGCTTTGATGGCGGTCGGATCTTTGGGCATGGGTGCGATTCTTTCGGTCCCGGTGCTGCGGTATGTCCTGTATCCGCTTTATGCGAAGGCATCGGGGACCGAATGGTCGGACGTGGGCGAGATGAGCGAGTTTTCCGGCAGCGCGGCGCCGGTGCGCAAGACGATTACTTTTGCGCAGCGAGACGGCTGGCGCGAGGTGGTTTCGGCGCAGTCGGTCTACGTGAGCCGCAGTGCGGCGGGAGACTTGGAAGTGCTTTCGGCAATCTGCCCGCATCTCGGCTGCAGCGTGAGTTGGCAGCAGGGGCAGTCGGAGTTTGTGTGCCCATGCCACGGAGGACGCTTCAAGGCGGATGGGCAGCATGTCTATGGTCCGCCGCCGCGTTCGATGGACAAACTGGAGACCCGGGTGAAGGGGAGCAAATTGCAGGTTCGTTTTGAGTATTTCCGCTCCAATGTGCCAAACCAGGAAAAGTTGAGCTAACCGCGAAGAGGGTAACGCTGTGGACAATAAGGAAAAGTTAGACTCTGCCGCCCCTTCGAGCGGAAGCCTTCCGAAGCGCATCTTCCACTGGATGGATCGGCGCGCGGGCGTAGACAAGCTGATGAAGGAATCGCTGGATGAGCCGATTCCAGGCGGAGCGCGCTTCGCTTACGTCTTTGGCTCGGGCCTCCTGTTCATCTTCATCTCGCAGATCATCACCGGGATTTGCCTGGCGCTCTACTATGTGCCTTCGGCGGAGACTGCGCACACCAGCGTTGCCTACATCACCAAGCAGGTGGCTGCAGGCGCGTTTCTGCGCAGCCTGCATTATTACGGCTCCAGCGCGATGATTATCGTGCTGCTGCTGCACTTTCTGCAGACATTTCTTTATGGGTCCTTCAAAGGGCGGCGTGAGCTGCTGTGGATGTCCGGCGCTACGCTTTCGCTGTTTGTGCTCGGCATGGGCTTTACCGGCTATCTGCTCCCTTGGGATCAAAAGGCGTATTTTGCGACCGCCGTGGGCACCAACATCGTCGGCGAAATTCCCGTCATCGGCGAGTGGATGACGCGCCTGTTGCGCGGCGGCGACACGATTGGCACACTGACGCTGTCTCGCTTCTATGTCGCGCACGTGTTTCTGATACCGGGCGCGATTTTTGGATTCATTGCGATTCACATTTTTCTATTCCGCAAGGCTGGAGCGGCAGGACCGATCAACGAGGATCCGATCCATCCGAAGCTGAAGCCGGAGGGTTTCTATCCGCGCCAGGTGCTGATGGACATGGCTTTTGCCATGCTGCTGATGGTTGGGCTTGGGTTCCTCGCATACTTCCATCCAGAGGGCCTGGGACCGATTGCCAACCCTGCGGACACGCACTTTCTGCCTCGGCCGGAGTGGTATTACCTGCCGATGTTTGAGTGGCTGAAGTTCTGGGAAGGGCCCAAGGTGGTCTTCGCGGTGGTGGTGGCGCCGGGCCTGCTGGCGGCGCTGTTCTTCCTGCTGCCGTTTCTTGACCGGCGGCTGGAGCGCCGACCGTGGCGCAGGCCGATTCCGGTACTCGCGGTGGCGATTGTGCTGACGGGCACGATCTATCTGGGCATGAGGAGCCATCTGGACGATGCAGACGACCCGACGACGGCAGCACAGCTCGCGCTCCAGGCCAGACAGGAAGCCGAGTATACGGCTGCGCCGTTCGAGCCGTATATGGAGTCACCCGGCGGAACCGGGCCGTTGGCGCTGCCGATTGGGCCTGTGAGTCCGCTGGTTGCGCGCGGCAGAGGAATCTTTCAGGAACATGGATGCTCGGGCTGCCACGGAGAAGTCGGTCTAGGCACGACCGTGGCGCCCAGCTTGAAGGGCGTTACAACGAAGTTTCCCGAGCCGCAGCTGATTGCTCTGTTGCACAACCCGAATCCGGCGATGCGCGCCGGGCACATGCCGGCCGTGGATGCCTCGCCCAGCGATATGTCTGCTCTGTTGGCTTACCTGGGCGTGATTGGAACCAGTGCGGCAAACGTGCAGGCGATGTCAGGCGCTTCTCCCGCGCCCGCAGCAACAGGCCGTCCGGGGGAAGCCAGTGCGGCTGGTGGTTCGGGTGCCGCAGCCGCGGCGGCGCCAATGTCCGCGGCGGCAGCGGAAGGGCAGCAACTCTTCCAGGAGCGTGGCTGCTTTGCCTGCCATGGGCAGGCGGGCGCGGGTGGGCGCGCCCCGGCGATGGCGCCGATGATCGCACATGTCTCCGACGCGCAATTGTCGCAACTGCTTGTCACTCCCAATGCGAAGATGAAGGCAGGCGGAATGCCGCCGGTCTTTGGTTCCGACGAGCAGCGCAACGCGCTGATTGCCTATCTGCGGACGCTGCACGCGCCGCAGACGCAGCAGCAGCAGGCCCAGGGACAGCCTGCGCCGGCAGTCCAGGATCAGGGCGGCAGCGTGCAATATCCGGAGATGGCGCAGGGCGTCGCTCCAGCGGTCGCGGAGACTTCCGGTGCGGCAGCGACCGCGCAGACGGGCACTGCATCCCCAGGCGCCGCTTCAGCCGCAGTGCCGCCAAGTCCAGGACGCGCGCTGTTCCTCTCGCAGGGTTGCGCGGCCTGCCATGGTCCAACGGCGCACGGAACTCAGTTTGCCCCGTCGCTGATCAGCATCAGCAAGAAGTTTCCCGGCGACAAATTGCCTTGGCTGCTGCATCACCCGACCAGCAAGATGAAGGCGGGGGGCATGCCGATGGTGACGCTGAAGGACCCGCAACTGGCGCAACTGGTGGCTTATCTGGATAGCCTCGAGCCTGGAACCGCCGCGGCGCCGTCCGCACAGGCCGACTTGGGAACAGCGCCCAGCGGCGCCCCGGCGACCGCACCCGAAACAGGCGCGCCCCCTGTGACAGCCGCAACGCCTGCTGCGGCTCCCGCGCCTCTTAACCCTCTGGCGGAGAGTGGACACAAGATCTTCCAGCGCCTGACGTGCGAGACCTGCCACGGTGTGGGCGGACTGCATGGAACCGTTGCGGCGCCGCCGCTGGCAGGTACGGCCTCGCTGCTGCCGGCAGACGTGCTGGAGAACCTGCTGCGCCACCACAGCAAGCGCATGCAGCAGGGCGGAATGCCGCTCACCAACCTGAGTCCTCCTGATATGCAGGCGCTGGTCGCGTACATTCGCTCGATGCCCGCATCCCCCAACGGGCAGTGAGTGAGCGCCATGGCGCGCGCCCGCGTGCTGACGGCAACAACAAAGCCCCGCGGTGTGCCGTCCGCAAGAGGACGGAATACCGCGGGGCTTTTTCCTCTTTACTTCTGACCGGCGCTGGCTGCCATCTCCCGATGCCACTGAGCTAGCTCCTGCATTTTGATGGCGTCATTTTTCAACGACTGCGCCAGATACTCGCAGTGATTGATGGTGCCGGTAGCCCACTTGGACGAGCTGATCATGGGATTCTTCCTGTACTCCGCAGCCATCTGCGCATGCTCGGCAGATTGCGCCAGAAAGTCCCTGGCGCGCGCGTCGTAATAATTGGCTATGCGCTCGTGCTCGGCGGGCGTGTGTGCGGTGGCGATGAGAGAGAGCAATTGCGGCTTGCTGAGCTTTTCCGCTTTGACGGCGGGCGTGGTCTGTGCGATGGAGGCAACGGCCAGAATGAGGCTGACCGAAAGAAGAGCGAGTGTACGCTTCATGGGAAATCTCCTTGTGCGATGCAATACGGTTTAAGTGAGCACGTGGCAGGGCCGGAGCGGCCCTGACGGCTGCTGCTTTGCGGTGTCACGAGGAGAGGTCTAGATGCGCAGAACGTGCGTGTGCCGTGCGCTTGAGGTCTTGGGTGCATGCCATCGGAGGAGAGCAGCCGCAGCCGTAGCATGCGTTGCAGGCGCGGAGAGTGAAGAGGTAACCGCCTGCTGAGCCGAAGACCACGCCCTGGCTTGGGTAAGAGCGCCAGGCTGCGCGACGGCCTGCGTGAAAGAGGACCGGCAGCCGAAGGGTCCGCAGGCGGCAGTCGCCGAAAAGTCACGTGCAAGGGAGACGCTGGCCGCAGGTGCATGAGCCGACAGTGCAGAGGTCGTCGTTGCGCAGCAGGCCGCAGTGCACACGCCGGCGGTGCATGCATCCGCAGCGCAGAGCCCATCCGCAAGCAAGGGCTGCGCCGCGAGCAGGGACGCTAGCACCAAAAGCGCGGCTTTGAGCGCGTGTTTCATGCGTTTCGTGGTGAGTATGGCACCTGCGATTTGGGGAGGATGTGATTCGCATCACGCAATGGGAGAGGTAGCAGGTGCCCTGAATCCGTTAAAACAAACTCTCGGAAAACAATTCAACACGGTACAAGAGTTCACAGATAGGCTTTCATTGCTGCGTGCATAAATTTTGTCCGTGTGATTCATATCACTGACAGCGTATCTTCCGCTTTGCCACCATTAACAAGATGCAAGCAAGGATCTATGGCTATTCCTAAGTCTCCCGTTGGAAAGCCCGCACGATGTGGCTTCTACCCCATGCATCTCTTGCTTCCCTCGGAGGACATCGTGCGATCATCAAGCTCTTTTCTATCTCTGCGGCACACGCTGCCGAACGTCACAATCGCGTGCGGCCTGCTGCTTCTCACTCTTGCTTTGAGTGCCTGCGGGAGCGGTAGTTCCCCGAGCACCGGAACAACTCCCACGCCTACGCCCGCTGCCAAGACTACGGTCCAGGTAAACATGGGCGACTCGCCCGCGGATTGGATGCTGGCCTTCTCGATGAACGTCAGTTCGATGACGCTGACCGGAAGCAACGGGAATGCAACCGTGGTTTCGACTTCTACACCGATGGAAATGATGCATCTGATGGGCACCATGCAGCCGCTGG
This sequence comes from Acidobacteriota bacterium, assembly GCA_021805025.1. Lineage (GTDB taxonomy): Bacteria > Acidobacteriota > Terriglobia > Terriglobales > Acidobacteriaceae > Telmatobacter. Next base: position 60,347 of record JAJZGF010000009.1, on the reverse strand, counting down.
CGATGGTGAGCGCGCCGCAGGGCAGCTACACGGGCGCCACCGTCACCATTGGCTCGGCGACGGTCATGTATATGGACCCGACGACCAAAGCGCCGGTCCAGGCGACGATCTCCGGGCCGATCACAGGCAGTGTGACTTTCACGAGTCCCATCACGGTGGGCTCCACGCCGATGGCGATGGGCTTTGATCTGGACCTTGGGAGCTCGGTGACGCAAGGCTCAAATGGCGCGCTGTCCATGAATCCTGTCTTTCACGTAACATCGGGTACGCAGGGATCGGGCAATCCGATGGACTACGCCGATGGCGGCGTCAATCAGATGATGGGCATGGTCTCCGGCGTCTCCGGCAACTCGTTCACGATGACCTCGATGCAGGCGGCGCAGACGTTCACTTTCGCCACCAACTCCTCGACGACGTTCGATGGCACCAGCATGAGCGCGATGGGCAGCGGAATGCTGGCGCTGGTGGATGCAACCATGCAATCCGATGGCTCTCTGCTGGCGACTAGGGTGCAGTCGATGATGGGCTCCTCGGGCGGTATGATGGGCGGCGGCATCATCACAGCGGTGACGGGCCAGCCTCCAACGTCGCTCACCATGGTGATGCAGAACGGCGCGGGCGCCAGCATGATGTCCTCCTACTTTGCCTCGGGCGCCACCGTGAATCTGAGTTCCAGCACCACCTATGAGATGGACGAGGATGGCATGGATATGACGAGTCTGCCGTTCACACCGGCCTTCGACGCGAATCACATCTATGCGGGGCAGAGCGTGATGCCAATCAGCTCGACCGGCATGATGAGCGGATCGGGCGGCATGGGCGGCGGGATGATGGGCGGCGGCTCGATGGCGGGAACCATCACGGCGAATGAGGTTGCACTGGAGCCGCAGGGCATCACCGGCACAGCCTCAGTCACGCTCACCGGCGGCACCGCGACGAGCTTTGCCATGACGCTGCCTTCCGATTCGGCGTTCACCACGCTCTCCGGCGCAACCAGCGTGATGGTCTTCCAGCAGGGCAGTACGACGATGGAAGGCGGATCGACCATTGCGAGTGGAACTGCCATGCACACCTTTGGGCTGCTGTTCTACGATGGCGGCCAGTGGAAGATGGTGGCGATGCGCATGGGCGCAAACTGAACTACGGCCGTTGCCTGATCGAACCGTAAGGCCTCGCTCCTTCATCGAGCGAGGCCTTACCTTTGAAGTGTCAGAGTGCGCTGCTCCAGGCCGGCCGAACCGGGGCCAGGATGCGCGCTGATAAAATGAACCCTGGACCATGCTGAGAAAACGCTACGCGCGCTGGATGTATGAGTGGGAAACGCGGTTGACAACGCGCGACGAGAACCGCGTGGTGCGTCCGCTGGAGTGGGGCTTTGAGTGGATCGCTCCATTCCTTGAGTCGCACGGGCTGGCTGCGGCGTTGCCGGGACCTGAAGCGCTGCGCGACGATGCAGCGACCGAAGCAGCCATGGTGCGCATCAACGAGGTGCTGATCCGCCACAGTGATCAGTTCTTCGGCTACGAGCGGCCCACGGACTTCCGGCTGGAAGAGCGGCACCCGGAGCTGTTCCCGACGAATGTGCGGCCGGAGACCCTGGCCAAGGATGCGGCCATCAAGCAGCAGGCCGCGGAGGGCAAGATTCCCAAGGCGCTGTATCTGCGCTTCACCTCGCCGGAACGCACGCCCTATCCCGAAAACGATCAGGTCAATGCCCGCTGGTATCCCGCGCCCGCGCACAGGGACCCGAAGCGGCCGCGGCAGGCGATTATCGTGCTGCCGCAGTGGAACGCGGATGCCTTCAGCCACAACGCGCTCTGCGCCATCTTCAATCGGATGGGGATCTCGGCGCTGCGGCTCTCAAAGCCGTATCACGATATTCGCCGGCCTACGGAGCTGGAGCGGTCAGACTATGCGGTGAGCGCAAACGTCGGGCGCACGCTCTCTGCCTGTCGCCAGGCGGTAGTGGATATTCGCTGCTGCGTAGACTGGCTGGAGGAGCAAGGGTACGAGCACTTCGGCGTGCTCGGTACCAGCCTCGGCTCCTGCTATGCCTTTCTGGCCAGCGCACACGACAAGCGCCTTCGGGTGAATGCCTTCAATCACGCGTCAACCTCATTCGGCGATGTGGTGTGGGCCGGTCAGAGCACGCGGCACATCCGCACAGCGCTGCAGGATGCAGAGCTGACGCAGGAGCGGATACGCGCGCTATGGGCGGCCATCAGCCCGGTCAGCTACTTTGACCGTATTGTGAGCGAAGAAGCCGGCGGGCGCGACAAGCGCGCGCTTCTGGTGTATGCCAACTACGACCTGACCTTCCCCAAGGAGTATTCGCTCCAGGTCGTGGCGGCATTCCGGCGCGTGGGGTTCACCTTTGAACCGCGCGTGCTGCCCTGCGGCCACTACACCACGGGCGAAACGCCCTTCCAATACATCGATGGCTGGTACATGGGATCGTTTGTGTATCGCGCCTTCAAGGCGCTGCGCGAAGAGAGAGCCGCAACAACGAATGGAACTGTGCCCGCGGAAGTCGCGGAAGAAGAGGCCATTTCGCGTTAGCGCTCAGGGAGCAACTTCGGCGGGCGTGACCTCGGTTCCAGTCTGTCTGAACTCGAATCGCAGCGTCCATGCGCTCGCGGATGCCTGACCATTCACCTGCGCAGGCTTGAACTTCCATTTATGCGCCGCTTCAAGAGCGACTTTGGCGAAATACTTGCTTGGCCCAGCCGACTCCAAAGTGGCATCCGCAACATTGCCTTCCTGGTCGACGCTGACCCCTGTCACCACGACGACCGTGCCCCGAATGGAGTCCATTGCGCTGGGCAGTACCTTGGGCAGGACCTGGTCCGCAACCGCACCCTTCTGCGTGGCGTCCTTTGCGGCCTCCGCCCTGGGAGCAGATGCCTGGGGAACAGACGTTTGCGGCGGCGCAGCGACGACTGTCTGTTCTGATAGCGGCGCGGTAGCCGGCGACGACGGTTGCTGGCTTGCTGAGGGAGCCGATGGTTGAGCCTTGTGCGACCGCATCTGCACGACGGTGACGAGCGCAGCCAGCACAAGTAACACGACGATCAGCACCGGCCCGCGCCATCTGGCAGGCGCGGCATTTCGGGTGTCGGCGGCCATCTCCGCAACAGGCTGCGGCCTGCTGGGCGCGGCAGCAACAGGCTGCGCCGGCGCCAGTCGAGCCTGCACGCCGGCAAGCGTGCAGCGGCGCGCTGGGTCAAGCTCCAGACACGCGCGCGCAATGCCCGCAAGAGGTTCCGGAATGGACTCCGGAACAACCAACTCCGGCTGCGTGGGGCTTCGCCGCAGCGGCGGATGCTGAGTGAACGATTCGACCAGGGTAACGCCAAGCGACCAGAGGTCCGCAGCCGGAGAGATTGTGCCTGTGACGAGTTCCGGCGCGTCATAGACACTGGACGCTGTAGACGCGTAGTCGATCCTGCCTGCGGCAAACAGGCCGTCCGTGGAGAGCTTCAACTCATTGTCGACGACCAGGATATTCGATGGCTTGAGATGGCCATGCACCAGCCCCTTGCCGTGGAGGTAGCCGAGCGCATCGAGGACGGGGCCTACCATCTCTTTGGCTTCGTCGGCCGTCAGGGCTCGCTCCGGCAAAATCCCCGCCAGAACCTCGTCGGCATATTCCGTCACGGTGTAGAGCAGCGAGGTTCCGTCGATCTGGCAATGTCCGGTATCAAACAGGCGCATCAGGTGAGGATGCGCGAGGTTCCTCGCCAGCGCCCAACCGGCGACCCGCGCTTCGGCGTCTGCGGCATCCACAGGAAAGAGTTTGAGGGCAGCCTTCCGCGGCGGATAACCGGACAACTCGGTCAGGAAGACACCACTGCGCGCAGAGCCGCCCAGCCACTGCAAGAGAGTAAACCTCCCGTCAACAAGGCGCCCAACCCAATCACTACCCATTACAGCTGCGTTCATGGTCGCAATCATTCTATCCGAGCATAGCCGCAGGCAAGGCCGAATTTGCCTGGAAAGAGAGTGAGATCAAATTCGCGGGGGCTGTCAAAGATCGGCCTGGCGAGTTGCAAGCGTCGAACTCGAAAGAGATGAGCACGAGGCGTTTACCTGATTCCAACCGCACGCGGGCTCAACCCGGCGTTCAGCCCCGGTTAAGGAGATGAATCATCGGACAAGGGTCGCCTGCGACCTGGGCATCGCAGGAACGGATCAATCGTTTCAAGGCCCTCCTGATGCGTGAGATTTCGGAGAGTTTCTTTTCGATCAGGTCGAGCTTCTGTGCGGCCGCTGCGCGCGTCTCCTTGCAGGCCTTTCTTTCATCGAGCTGCAAAAGCCCGCTGATCTCCTCCAAAGTGAATCCGAGGCCCTGAGCCTTTCTGATGAATCGCACTTGATGCAGCGTTTCCTGAGAATATCTGCGGTAGCCGGCAGGCGGCTTCGGCGGCTCTTGCAGCAGGCCCCGCCGCTGATAATAGCGGATGGTTTCCACGTTGACTCCGGCGGCCTTTGCCAGGGATCCAATCGTCATTCCGTAGCTCATCTCACTTCCCATTGACTCCGTACCATCGTACGGAGTTTATAGTGGTCTTGCGAAGGCGAGTTCTGCAATGCGGCTATTCCTGAATTCGAAAACTGCCTTGATTGCAGGGGGTCTGGCCAGCATCGGCGCCTCAGCCTGTTGCATTGGGCCGCTGCTCCTGCTCAGCCTGGGCATCGGCGGAGCGTGGATCGCCCACCTGACGGCGCTGGAGCCCTACCGGCCGGAGTTCATCGTCCTGGGCCTTTTGTTTCTCGGCCTTGCCTTCCGCAGGCTTTACCTTGTCGCGCCCGCCTGCGATGCACAGGCAGCTTGTGCTGCGGATGGTGTGCCCAAAATGCAGCGACTTATCTTCTGGATCGTTACCCCGCTGCTGCTCGGCCTGATGGCAAGCCCGTGGTGGATTCCCCTCTTCTATCACTGAATCGAAAGAGGTTGAAAATGATGCGCAGACTCGTTGCTTCCCTGCTGGTCTGGCTGCCGCTGATGGCATGGGCTGCTACCCCGCAGACTGCCGTTCTGGACGTGCACAATATGACTTGCTCCGTCTGTCCGATCACGGTCCGAAAGGCACTGGAAAAAGTTCCAGGGGTGATCGACGCCAAGGTGGACTACGACCACAGGACGGCGATCGTGAAGTACGACCCTGGCCGGACAACCAGCACGGCGCTGATAAAGGCCACGACGGATGCCGGATTTCCTTCAACGCTTCATCGAGGTTCACAGAAATGACAGGCTCTGAAGTCGTATTGCAATCGGTTCTTACGTGCCCGCATTGCGGCCATGCCACAACGGAGACGATGCCCCAGGACTCCTGCAGTTTCTTCTACGAGTGCGAACACTGCAAGACTTTGCTTCGTCCAAAGGCTGGGGATTGCTGTGTCTTTTGCTCGTATGGGTCGGTCAAGTGTCCGCCCGTGCAGTTGCAGCGATCCTGCTGTCACGGCTGAAGAGATTTCGGATGCCTGTATGTTGGGATGCTGGTGCGCGCGGAGGCCGCTTCTTGCCAAAAGCGTAGTGTGCTCTCCGATTCGCTTCGCCGATCTATCCCGGTTCCGGTTTCCAAAGACGGGTCATTCTCGTATAACGCTGCGGACAACGATGCGAGGTAGATCTGTTGCACGGCGCAGGGCTATCGGACGGCATTCAGATTGAGCTGCAGCAGCTTTGCCGGATCGAGATACGCGCCCTGCCAGCGCACGGCCCAGTGCAGATGCGGGCCGGTGACCCTGCCGGTTGCGCCGCTGAGACCCAAAAGCTGGCCCGCAACGACACGCTGCCCCTCGTGCACGCGGATGCGGCTCAGGTGCATGGAGAGCGTGAACAGGCCCAGGCCGTGGTCGATCACGACGCAGCTTCCTTCGTAGTAGAGCGGTCGCGCCAGCACCACGACGCCGCTGTTACCGGCGCGCACCGGCGTTCCGGGCCGGGCGTGAAAATCCATCCCCTTGTGAATGCTGTCAAGCTTGCCATTGAAGACGCGGCGGGTGCCGAAGCTGTCTGTCGGCGCGGCGCGAACCGGCGCGCGAAAGCTGCCGCGCCACAGGGGCTCAGGCGCGCTGGCGCCAAAGATGCTTTGCTTGAGGTGCGCCTCGGCCTCAATGCGCTTGAGGTCTTCGGCGCTGGGCGCGACGAAGCGCGGCGGAACCGTGAGCGCGGTGGTGCGATAGCGCGCGGGATGAATTTTGACACTCTGGCTGAGGTCAGCCCTGCCGGAGCCTGCGGTTACTACGATTTTGAGCTGCGACAGGCCTGCGGGCGCTTCCACATCCACGCCGGCCAGTGCAAACCAGGCGCGGCTGTCGCGGCTCCAAAAGAATGCGAGCGTCCGGCCCAGCCATTCGCCTTCAATCTTTGCGCTGGCCGGGGCCGCGATGCGAATCAACTCCGGCGACCCGGCCTCTACGACGTCAGGCGTCAAGGTGACGCGGGCGGACGGCTCTCCGCACAAGCCGGGTGCGACAGCAGCGAAGAATGCGAACAGCAGAAGCGTGTGCAGACAGCGAGAGCCGGACATGCGTTCAGCATACCGGCTCCCATGCGCAACCCGGGGATGCAGAGGCGCGGCCTATTTGGGGGCCCGCGCGCCGTTGTGTTTCTGGCGATAGATCTGGCGGCTCGTGCTGTTCTGGCGTTGGTTGATGTTCTGCCGCTCCTGCTGTGTCAGCTTGCCGCCGTTGCCTGCGCGGTCGGCAGCGACGCTGCGATTGATGTTCTGTTCGCGGCCCTCTGTGCGTGCCGCTTCGCCGGCGGTCATCTGGCCGCTGCGGATACCCTGAGCAATACGGTCCTGCTGATTCTCCCGGCGCTGGCCCACTTGATTGTTGCCGAAGTGCGCCTGGTTGGCGTTGTGCTTATCCTGGTAGATGGAGTGGCTGAGGTTATTCTGCTGACGATTGACCTGCTGGCGCTCCTGCGGCGTGAGGGTGCCGCCATTGGCGCTGCGATCGGCGTGGATTTCGTGGTTGACGTTGGCCTCGCGGCTCTCAAGATTCCTGGTTTCCCCGGCCGTGAGCTGGCCTGACTGCACGCCGTTGGCAATGCGGTTCTGCTGGTCGCCGCGGCGGTCATTGACCGAGCCCTCTCCCGGGGTTTCGCTGGGCTGCGCCGCGGCAGGCTGCGGAGCGGGTTGAGGTTGCTGCGCGAAGGCCGGGGCCGACACGGCAAAGGCTAATGCGGCGAACAGCAAGGGCACTTTAGACATGAAAATCCTCCAAAAAGTCATTCGCGTTGATGTGCGGCATTTCGGCCCACGGCCATCTTAACCCCTGCTTCGGGCAGCAAGTTGCGAAAACTCTTAAAACTTTCGTTGTAGAGTGCGAGCCCAAGCCGCACAATTCTCTGTAACCGCCGCCCGTAACGGACCATCCAAGTCGCAGTATGTCGAGCGCGGCTTCCACCCGGACTCAGGTCACGCGGCTTTTGCTGCGACTGGCGATTGCCGGCGGATTGTTGACCTTACTGGTGTTTGGCCAGTCTGGGCCAGCCCCTGCGGCGGGGCAGCGGAGGCCCGTGCTGGTGGAGCTTTTCACCTCGGAGGGCTGCTCGGATTGCCCGCCCGCGGATGCGCTGCTGGCGCAGCTGGACGCCACCCAGTTTGTGCCGGGGGCCGATGCAATTGTGCTGAGTGAGCACGTCACATACTGGAATCACGAGGGTTGGAACGATCCGTTCTCAATGCCGGCGATGGATGAGCGGCAGCAGGACTACGTGAGCCGTTTCAGGCTGCAGGGTAGCTATACGCCGCAGGTGGTGGTGGATGGCGCATTCCAGGCTGTAGGCAACAGCACCGCTGCGGTGGCGCAGGCGGTGGCGCAGGCAGCCGAAGCGCCCAAGGAGCCCTTGGCGATTGAGAATGCGCACTGGGCCGATGGAGCAGCGGAGTTTACCGTCCGTGGGGCGACGAGTGGCGCTGCCGCATTGATGGTCGCGCTGGCGGCGAATGGCACCCGGTCCGAGGTCGCCCGCGGCGAAAACGCCGGGCGCACCCTGCACCATGTGGCTGTTGTGCGGGTTCTCAAGGACTTCGGCGCAGGCGCAACGGACGGGCGGGCGCTGCGGCTTTCCAGCAGGAGCCTTGCTCATGGAGACGAAGCGGCCGGTTCGGTCCGGCTGGTCGCATTTCTTGTGGACCGCAAGACGGGGCACGTGCTTGCGGTGGCTGAGCAGACGCTAGATCGCGCACCGTGAGACGCCTGTAAACACGAAGGTTACGCGCCGGTGCAGCTTCACCTGTCGCGATGCCCCACAAATGCCCTAGAATTCCAATATGACCGACCGCATGTCCTTGTCGCTTGCCCAGGCCGACCCCGAGGTCGCCGCTGCCATTGACCACGAAACCCTGCGCCAGCACGAGGGGCTGGAGATGATTGCCAGCGAGAACTTTGTCTCGGAGGCGGTGCTGGAGGCGGCCGGCTCCATCTTCACCAACAAATATGCCGAGGGCTATCCAGGGCGGCGCTACTACGGCGGATGCGAGTACACCGACGTGGTGGAGAACCTGGCGCGCGACCGAGCCAGACAGATCTTCGGCGCCGAACATGCCAACGTGCAGCCGCACTCCGGCTCGCAGGCCAATGCTTCGGCATACATGGCGGTGCTGCAGGCGGGCGATACAATTCTTGGCCTTGATCTGGCCCACGGCGGCCACCTGACGCACGGCCACAAGCTCAGCTTCAGCGGGAAGCTCTATCGTCCGACGTTCTACCATGTGCGGCGCGACACGGAGCTGATCGACTACGACGAGTTGGAAGCGATTGCCGAACGCGAAAAGCCCAAGGCCATCATCGGCGGGGCAAGCGCCTATCCGCGGCTGTGGGACTTTGCGCGGATGCGCGCGATTGCCAACAAGGTGGGCGCGGTTTACATCTTCGATATGGCGCACATCGCCGGCCTGGTGGCAGGCGGCGCGCATCCCTCGCCGGTGCCGCACGCGCATATCACCACCAGCACTACGCACAAAACGCTGCGTGGGCCGCGCTCGGGTCTGATCCTCTGCGGACAGTCGCTGGCAGCAGCGGTGGACAAGGCAGTCTTCCCCGGTCAGCAGGGAGGGCCGCTGGTGCATATCGTCGCGGCCAAGGCTGTGGCCTTCGGCGAAGTGCTGCGACCGGAATTCAAGACCTACGCTGCGCAGACGGTGGCCAATGCGCAGGCGCTTGCGGCGGCGCTCAAGGAGGCCGGCTTCCGTCTGGTTTCAGGCGGCACGGACAATCACCTGCTGCTGGTGGATGTCTTCGAGAAGGGCATTCTGGGCTCTGAAGCCGAACTGGCGCTGGGCAAAGCGGGTATTACCGTGAACAAGAACGCCATTCCCTACGATACGAATCCTCCTCTCAAGCCCTCGGGAATTCGCATCGGCACGCCGGCTCTGACGACGCGCGGCATGAAGGAGCCTGAAATGCGCCAGATTGCAAAGTGGATTGAGAAGGCTCTTGAAGAGCGCAACAACGATGCGGCGCTGGAGCGCATTCGCGTGGAGGTTGCCGAAATGGCAAATCAATTCCCGCTGTATGCGTGGCGGCGGGCTCCGGTTGCTGTGGGCGCCTGAGGCGCAGGGCCCGCAGAGATTCTTGCGAACACAACTTATACTGCACCCGCGGGTTCTGAGTGATTGTAGTTACTCTGACTTATACCGGATGCGTGCAGGTTGAACGACTTGCCTTGAAAGTCTTTGGGAGGAACGTATGCGCATAGCAGGACTTGCACTTACGGCGTTGCTGGCGATTATTTCGCCGGCGTGGGCGCAGGACAACGGCGACCATGGAAACCCGCATGGCGGTCCGCCGGGCCAGATGAAGGAGCACGGCAATCCGCACGGGGGTCCGCCGGGACAAGGCCCGGGCCGCTATCACGGCAACCCGCATCGCTACGATCAGGGCTATAACTACAGCGACGGCGATGGGCACCCGATGTATCCCCATGTGGATGGCGACCGCTGGGTTGGCCATGACACAGGGCCCTTTGACGAGCACTATCGCATGGATCATCCATGGGCCTATGGCCGGTGGGACGGCGGCTTTGGGCGCGGGCATATGTGGCGTTTGATGGGAGGCGGGCCGGGCCGGTTCTGGTTTAACGGCTGGAACTGGAGCGTTGCTCCCTATGATGTGGGTTACTGCAATGACTGGCGATGGGATGACGACGACATCAGCATCTATCCGGACGCGGATCACGTCGGCTGGTATCTGGCGTATAACATGCGCCTGGGTACCTATGTGCATGTGATGTATATGGGACGATAAGTTCCGAGCTAACTGGCAGAGTGAGTCAGAGGGGGGATGAGCTGCAGCTTGTCCCCTCTTTTCGTTGGGGCAGCGGCCGTCGGGTGCGACCCTGTGCCGCTTACGCGGTGGGCGGGGCAAGCGTCGAGGAAGCCTGCTCGTGCGCGTGGTAACTGGAGCGGACCAGCGGGCCGGACTCGACGTGGCGGAAGCCCATGCGCAGCGCTTCAGTCTTCAGTTCGGCAAACTCGCGGGGCGTGTAAAGGCGCGCCATGGGCAGGTGGTCGCGAGACGGGCGCAGATACTGGCCGATGGTCAGAATGTCGCAGTGAACCGCGACGAGATCACGGAAGACCTGCAGCAGTTCGGCGGTCTCTTCGCCCAGGCCGACCATGACGCCGGACTTGGTAACCCCTCCGGGGCTCAACTCTTTGGAGTAGCGCAACAGCTCAAGGGTGCGCTCATAGCGCGCGCCCGAGCGCACGGCGCGATAGAGGCGCGGCACGGATTCGGTGTTGTGGTTCAGCACCTCAGGCCGGGCCTCGACGACGATGCGGATGGCCTCGCGGTCGCCCTGAAAGTCGGGGATGAGCACTTCCACGCGGCAATGCGGGGCCTGACGGCGAATTTCTTCGATCACCAGGGCAAAGGCGCGCGCGCCGCCCGGTAGATCGTCATCGCGATTGACGCTGGTGATGACGGCGTGTTCGAGGCCCAGGGTTGCCACGGCCTCTGCAACGCGGCGCGGCTCGTCAAAGTCGATGGGCGCAGGCCGGCCTTTGGGCACGGCGCAGAAGCCGCAGCGCCGGGTGCACAGGTTGCCCAGCATCATGAAAGTGGCGGTCTTGTGGCCCCAGCACTCGCCGATATTGGGACATTGCGCGCTTTCGCAGACCGTGTTCAGGCCGAGCGAGCGGGCCAAACGCTTGAGCGAGTGATAGTTTTCACCCACGGGGGCGCGAGCTTTCAGCCACTCCGGCTTGGGAGCCGGGGCTCTGCGCACGGTCTCAATCTGCACCAGGTCCACGATGTATCTATTGTAGCGGGCGCCGGCAGCGGTACAGGGCGCGAGGGCGCGCCAGAGCCGCTTCCCATGCGACAATGGAGACACCGCGATGACTACCGAAGCCTCCTCCGCTGTCGTCCCTGAGCCTGTTACGGTAACCCCTGAGCTGCTGGCGCAGCATAGCATCACCTCGGAAGAATATGAGCGCATACTGGCTGCTCTGGGGCGGGTGCCGTCGCTGACCGAGCTCGGCATCTACTCCGTGATGTGGAGTGAGCACTGCTCGTACAAATCGAGCCGCGTACACCTGAAGCGCCTGCCCACGAAAAGCGACCGCGTGGTGCAAGGGCCGGGCGAGAACGCCGGCATTATTGACGTGGGCGACAACTGGGCCTGCGCCTTCAAGATTGAGAGCCACAATCACCCCAGCTACATTGAGCCCTTCCAGGGCGCTGCCACCGGCGTGGGGGGCATTCTGCGCGACATCTTTACGATGGGCGCACGGCCATTGGCGGTGATGGATTCACTGCGCTTTGGGCCCATCCACGCCGCGGATGCGCCGGAGCCGGAACTGGTGGCGAAGAACCACTCCGTGGTGGAGGGAGTCGTCAGCGGCATTGCAGGATACGGCAACTGCTTTGGCGTGCCTAACCTGGGCGGCGAGACCAAGTTTGAGCCCTGCTACAGCGGCAATCCGCTGGTGAATGCCTTTGCGCTGGGGCTGGTGCGCAAGGACGAGATCTTTTATGGCAAGGCTACGGGCACCGGGAATCCGGTGATCTATGTGGGCGCCAAGACCGGCCGCGATGGCATTCACGGCGCGACGATGGCCAGTGAGGAATTCAAAGAGGGTTCAGAACAGAAACGGCCCAACGTGCAGGTCGGCGATCCATTTATGGAAAAGCTGCTGCTCGAAGCATGCCTTGAGGCGATGAAGACCGGCGCGATTGTGGGCATTCAGGACATGGGCGCCGCAGGGCTCACCTGCTCCACCTGCGAGATGGGCGCGCGCGGCGGCGTGGGGCTCGATGTGGAGCTCGACCTGGTGCCGCAGCGCGAGACCGGCATGAGCGCCTACGAGATCATGCTTTCCGAAAGCCAGGAGAGGATGCTGCTGGTGGCCGAGCGCGGGCGTGAAGACGAGGTGCTGAAGGTCTTCGCCAAGTGGGGCCTGGATGCGGTCATCGTGGGATCGGTGATTCCGGAGTCGCGGCTGCGTATTCGCCATCATGGAGTGCTGGTGGCCGATATCCCGAACCAATCGCTCACGGACGATGCGCCGCTCTATCACCGGCCGGTGGGCACGTGGAAGGCGCCTGTGCCCGACGATCCGCCCGAGAAGGCACAGGCGGAGTTGGAGAAAGATCGCGACTTCACCGCAGACCTGAAGAAGCTGCTCGAAGGCGCCAATGTGTGCTCCAAGCGCTGGGTGCATGAGCAATATGACACCATGGTGCAGACCAACACGGTGCAGGGGCCGGGCGGCGAAGCCGGCGTAATGCGCATCAAGGGCACGGGGACGCCGGGCCACGAGCGCGGGCTGGCCATGGCGCTCGACGGCAATGGCCGCTGGTCTTACCTGAACCCCAGGCTGGGCGCAATGCATGCCGCGGCCGAGGCCGCGCGCAAGGTGGCCTGCACCGGCGCCACTCCCGTGGCCGCAACCAACTGCCTGAACTTCGGCAATCCCGAAAAGCCCGAGATCATGGCGCAGCTTTCCGCGGCCATTGACGGCATTGCCGAGGCCTGCACTGAGCTGGGCACGCCGATCACCGGCGGCAACGTCTCGCTCTACAACGAGACGCGCGGCGAGGGCATCTATCCCACGCCGGTGCTGGGCATCGTGGGCATTCTGGACGATGTGACCAAGGCTGTTCCGGCAGGCTTCCAGCGCGCGGGCGATGCGATTGTGATGCTGTGGCCCATCCCCCTGGGGCAGGAGCCTGACCCGTCGTTGAAAGTGCCGTTTGGCGCGGAACAGATCAACCACAACATTGTGGGCCACGCGGAGCCGATTGCGCCCGAGGGCGATGCCGAGATCAGCGCTGCCGCGCCGTCGGAACTGCAGATTTTTGGGTCGTCGGAATACGCAAAAGTTGTGCTTGGCGGCATATGGGGCCAACCGCCGCCGCTGGACCTTCATGCCGAGGCGGACCTGCACACGCTGCTGGCCGAGCTCGCCGGCCGCGAGATCATTCACTCCGCGCGAGACCTCTCGGACGGCGGCATTGCCGTGGCGCTGGCGCAGGCCTGCTTTGAGCACAACATCGGCGCCACGGTGGCGCAGGATGAATCGCTCATGGTGCACCCGCTCTTCGGCCTGTTCGCGGAGCAGGCCTCGACCGTGCTGGTGACGGCCGAGCCCAATCAGGTAAGCGCCATCGACAAGCTGGCTGACCACTTTGGATTTTACGCAGCGCGTATCGGCGCCACGGGCGGCGACCGCCTGGAGATAACGGTTTACGGCGACAAGTTTGTGGATGCCTCACTGGACGAACTTCGCAAGGGCTGGGCCGGATCACTTGAAGCCACGCTCCACGACGAGGTGACGGCATGAGCCGGTTGCTGTATCAGGGGATTGAGGGTGTTGTGGATCGTTCCCTTGAGCTTGCGCTGGCGCAGGTCGGCGCGGAAGATTCCAGCCGCACTCAGCGCGCTCCGCAGTGGGATAAGTTGCGCGAAGAGTGCGGCATCGTCGCGATTCACGGCCATCCTGAAGCGGCGCGCCAGGCGTACCTGGGCCTGTATGCACTGCAGCACCGCGGGCAGGAGTCGGCGGGCATTGCTACGGCAGACGGACAGCACCTGGCCAATATCAAGGGCATGGGTCTGGTGTCGGAAATCTTTACCGACGATGTGCTGCAAAAGTTACCCGGCTACATGGCCATCGGCCACACGCGCTACTCGACGACCGGCGACTCGGCGCTGCTGAATGCGCAGCCGATTCGCGTGGACTCGACCAAGGGGCTGATTGCGATCGCGCACAACGGCAACCTGGTGAACCTGGGCAATCTGCGCGCACGCCTGGAGCGCGACGGCGCGTACTTCCAGACCACGTCCGACTCGGAAATCATCGTGCAGCTCATCGCGCACTCCAGGGCGGGCACGCTGGTGGATGCGATTGCCGATTCGCTTTCGCAGGTCGAGGGAGCGTTTTCCATCGTCATGATGACCCGCGACCGCGTCTTTGCCGCCCGCGATCCGCGCGGCTTCCGCCCGCTCTCCATGGGCCGCATCAAGAATCCGGAAGGGCCGGACACCATCGTTTTCGCCTCGGAGACATGCGCCTTTGACCTGTTGCGCGCCGAGTATGAGCGCGATGTGCTGCCCGGCGAACTGGTCATGGTCACCGGTGACGGCGTCACCAGCCGCCAGTACGCCAGCGGCATCCCGCAGTCCAGTTGCATCTTTGAGCATGTCTACTTTGCGCGGCCCGACAGCCGCATCTTTGGCCGCTGGGTGCAGGAGAGCCGCGACCAGATGGGCCGCCAGCTTGCGCGCGAGTCCGGCGTGCCCGCCGACGTAGTTGTTCCCGTGCCCGACTCCGGTGTTACCGCCGCGCTGGGCTATGCCGAGCAGGCAGGGATTCCCTTCCGCTTTGGCCTGATTCGCAACCACTATGTGGGCCGCACGTTCATCGAGCCCGAGCAGCGGGTGCGCGACTTTGGCGTGCGCCTCAAGCTGAATCCGGTGCGCAATCTGCTCGAGGGCAAGCGTGTCGTGCTCATTGACGACTCAATCATTCGCGGAACGACAAGCCGCAAAATCGTCCGCATGGTGCGCGGCGCGGGCGCCCGGGAAGTGCATCTGCGCATCAGTTGCCCGCCCACCATCTCCCCCTGCTTCTACGGAGTCGATACGCCGAGCAAGCGCGACCTGATCGCCGCCAACCAGTCCGTCGAAGAGATTCGTCGCTACATCGAGGCCGATTCGCTGGCCTACCTCTCGCTCGATGGCCTGCTGAAATGCTGCGACGGCAGCGAGCATAACGGCTATTGCACTGCCTGCTACACCGGCAACTATCCCACCCAGTGGGTGGACGTGAATGAGATTCTGCCGGCTGCCGCGAGTCTCTAGCCCCATGCCGACGCCAAAGGTTCGCATCCTCAGCCTGCGACTTTTGTTTGGAGGCGCGGTCTTTCTCGGCTCCTTTCTGCTCTTTCTCGTTGAGCCTGTTGCAGCCAAGCAATTGTTGCCGTTGCTCGGGGGATCGGCCTCCGTATGGATCACCTGCCTGGTCTTCTTTCAGACCGCGCTGGTCTGCGCTTATCTCTATGCGCACTGGCTCACGCGCAGTGAGCGATGGAACCTGCACTTCCTTCTCCTGCTGCTATCTGCCGCGGCTACGTTTGCCTGGGCCGTGCGCAGCATCAGCCCAGGCAGCGGTTCCGGTCATCCGGTCACAACGGTCTTTGCCGCGCTGAGCGCGTGGATCGGCCTTCCGTTCCTGATGCTCGGCGCCACCAGTCCGCTCCTGCAGTTCTGGTGGTCCCGTCTGCAGTCCGCCGGCATTCCGTATCGCTTCTTCGCGCTGTCCAATCTCGCATCTCTGCTGGCTCTGGGCCTGTATCCAGGCCTGATCGAGCCCCATCTCACACTGCGGGCGCAAAGGCTTGTCTGGGCCTGCGCCTTTGCAGCCTTTGCGCTTCTATCGGCACGGTTGACGCTGCTGATGCGTTCCGAGGTCCGTGCCGTTCCGCAGGCAATCGCGGAAGAAGGGGACAGGCTCCCCGCATCTCCGCTGAGCCACAAGCTGCTGTGGGTGCTGCTGCCCATGGGCGCGGCCATGCAATTGAGCGCCGTCACCAGCCACTTGACGTCCAACGTCGCGGCCATTCCCCTGCTTTGGATTCTGCCCCTCGCGGCCTACCTCATCAGCTTGATCCTGGCATTCCAGTTTCAGCGCCTGGTGCCGCGCGGCATCGTCACCCGGCTTCTGATCGTGATGCTCGGCGGTCTTGCCTACATGCTGGTCCAGGTGGACGTTTCTCTGCCGCTTCGCATCGGCATCGTCTTCTTTCTATTGGAGACTCTCATCGCCTGCTACTTCCTTCACAGTGAGGCATACGCGCTTCGTCCTCGGCGCGCATCGGAGTCCACTCTCTTTTATCTTCTCTTTGCCGCAGGCGGCGCTCTGGGTTCGTTTGTCATCGGCATTGCTTTGCCGCTTCTCTTCCGCTTTAACTACGATCTGGCGCTTACGTTTCTTGTCACCGCGCTGCTGGCGCTGGCTGTAACCTGGAGCAGCGGCTGGCAGCAGCGCCTGCTCTGGTCCGTTGCCAGCATTCTGCTGGCCGTGTTGGTCTCATGGATTCACATCGCCTACGAGCGCTCCACAATCGCCGCTGTCCGCAACTTCTACGGCAGCCTGCGCGTGACCCAGGGCCACAGCTACCCCGGAGCAACGGTGCGAACGCTTACCAATGGAACCATTCAGCACGGCACCCAGATCTTTGCAACAGAGGCGCTCCGCACAACGCCGACAACTTATTATGCTGAGGACTCGGGCGTAGGGCTGGCGCTCCGCTTTTGCTGTCAGGGCCGTCCGCGCAACATCGGGGTCATCGGCCTGGGCGCGGGAACGCTGGCCGCCTACGGGCGACCCGGAGACCGCATCCGCTTTTACGAGATCAATCCCGCGGTTGCGCCCATTGCCCAGAACGTCTTTACCTACCTTCGCGATTCGGGTGCGCAGATTCGCGTGACCGATGGCGACGGCAGGTTATCGCTCGCCGGTGAGAAGCCGCAGAACTTTGACGTGCTGGTGGTCGACGCATTCTCCGGCGACGCCATACCGCTGCACCTGCTGACCACGCAGGCCGTGGCCCTCTATCGAAGCCATCTGGCTCCCGGCGGCATCCTTGCCTTTCATATCTCAAATCAGCATGTGGATCTGGAACCGGCCATCGCTCTGCTCGCCGGGGCCGCGGGCATGCAGGCGATGCGCGTATCAAGTTTTGCCAACGACGAGCGGGGCGAATTCAACGCCACCTGGATGCTGCTGACCGGTGACGCAACGTTCTTCAGCCGGCCCGGCGTCGCCGGTCACGTGCGAAAGCCTGCGGAGAAGCCGGGGCTGCAACTCTGGACCGATGACTATTCCGCCCTGGTCCCCATCCTGCACTGGTAGCCGCAAGCCCAATCCCCCGGCACATACGGCAGCGCGTTTCACCCTGTGCGCCGGGTCACAGGACGCTCCCGCTCCGCGTGTGATAGCATCCGCTACTTAGCCACGGACGCCCGGCGGAATCGTACCCTATCCCGCCTCCAGGCGCCTGCCGGAGTGCCTCGACATGGATGAGGAAGACGGCAGACCGGGCCCTCAAGCCCGGAAATCCGGACCCGCTGACGTCCTTGCGGACGCCACTACGAGGTCCCTGTGCCGCCCATACGTGTTCACCCTCGACTCATCCATTGACCTTGCGACGCATCGCACGCAAGCAGGCGCCCAGCCTTATCAACGCCAAACGGTGCCGGCCCAACCCCGGACGGCGCGCGCAGGTGCATTTCTTTTAGGAGAAACAACATGAAAACGTACCAGGGAAGTGAGATCCGCAACGTAGCTGTAGTGGGGCATGCGCACAGCGGCAAGAGCACATTGATTGCCGCTTTGCTGCATGCCGCCAGGATGACCCCGACCCAGGGCCGCGTAGCAGACGGCTCCGCCGTGACCGCGTATGACGAAGAAGAAGTAGCCCGCGGCATCACCATGCAGAATGCAGTCGCCTTTGCCGAGTGGCAGGGCGTGAAGATCAACTTCGTCGACACGCCTGGATTCCACATGTTTTCGCACGAAGCCCGCGCTGCCCTGCTGCCCGTGGAGGCTGCCATCGTGGTGGTGAACGCGCAGAATGGTGTGGAACCGGTGACCGAGCGGGTGTGGAAGTATGCCGAAGAGGCGAACGTCCCCCGCATCGTCGTCATCAATCAGATGGACCATCCCAAGGCCGGCGGCGGGGGCGGGCTGAGCGCACTCATCGACGATTTGCATGATCGCTGGGGACGCAACTGCGTGCCCGTCCAGTTGCCCATCTCCGATGCGCAGGGCTTCCACGGCGTGGTGGACCTGGTGACCATGGAGGCTTTTTATTACACACCCGGCGGCGATGGTCACGGCAAGATCACCGGCGAGATTCCCGCCAGCCTGTCCGCGCAGGCCAAGGCCGCGCATGAGGCGCTGGTGGAACTGGTGGCCGAAGGCAAAGACGAGCTGATGGAGGAGTTCTTTGCCGAAGGCACGATCCCCGAGCAGCACCTGATCACCGCGCTGCACGAGGCCATCCGCGAGGACCGGATCTTCCCTGTACTCTTTTCGAGCGGGCTGGCCAATATGGCTGCCGACCACCTGCTGGACTTCATCAAGGTCTACTGTCCCGCGCCCATTGAGCGCGCGCCCTTTGCGTTCAAGGCGATAGCGATGCAGGCTGCGGCCGCCCACGGAGACGAAGCCGACACTGCCGACAATAGCACCTTCTTCCGCAAAGTAGACGACGCCGAGCCTACTGCGTTGCTGGTCTTCAAGACCATGACGGACCCCTTTTCAGGCCGCATCAGCTTTTTCAAGGTCGTCAGCGGTGTGGTGAAAAACGATGCGACGCTCGAGAACTACACCCGTCGCGGTCAGGAGCGGCTCTCGCACCTGAGCGTGATGCAAGGGCGCAAGGCGGTGGAAGTAGCCGAACTGCACGCGGGAGATCTGGGCGCGGTTGCCAAGCTGCGCGAGACCTTTACCGGCGATACGCTGGGCCTGAAGGGCGCGGAGATCCAGGTGGAACTCGCCGTTCCACCCGAGCCCGCGATGACCTACGCCATTGAGCCCAAGACCCGCGCCGATGAAGACAAGCTGGCGCCCGCCATCCACAAGCTGATGGAAGAGGATCTGCTGATTCGCTTCTATCGCGATCCCATGACGAATGAATTTCTCATCGCCGGAGCCGGCCAGCCGCACATTGAGGCGATTGTCTCGCGGCTCAAGAAGCGCTACCACGCCGAGGTCACGCTGAAAGCACCCAAGGTGCCCTACCGTGAGACGATCCGCGGGCGGGCCGAGGCACAGGGGCGGCACAAGAAGCAGACCGGCGGCCACGGGCAGTTTGGCGACTGCAAGATCCGCATGGAGCCTATGCCGCGCGGCGGTGGCTTCGAGTTCGCCAATGAGGTCTTTGGCGGAGCGATTCCGCGGCAGTTCATTCCGGCCGTCGAGAAAGGCATTGTGGAATCCGCGGCGCGCGGCTACCTGGCAGGCTTTCCCGTGGTGGACTTCAAAGTGACAGTCTTCGACGGCAGCTATCACGACGTGGACTCGAACGAAATGTCGTTCAAGATGGCCGGGCGGCTGGCCTTCCGCAAGTGCATGGAGTCAGCCAAACCCTGTCTGCTTGAACCCGTCATGAAGGTCGAGATCGAGGCGCCGGACGAGTTTGCCGGAACCCTGATGGGCGACCTGAACGGCCGCCGCGGCCGCGTGCAAGGCATGGAGTCCAAGGGTCGCACGACTGTCATCAACGCCGAGGTCCCCATGGCGGAGATGCTGACGTACGGCACTCTGCTCACCTCAATGACTCAGGGCAAGGGCAGCTACCACATGGAGATGGACCACTACGACATCGTTCCGCAACTGGTGGCCGACAAGATACTGGCCAACGCCAGGCGGCCGGTGGAGGAAGAAGAAGAGTAACCGCAGCAGCAGGTCATCGCCGGGCCCTAGTCGTAGCGCTCGGTGATGATCTGCTTGCGGTTCCAGCCGAGTTCCTTGAGTCTCTCGCGAACCGCATTGATCATGGGGCTCAATCCGCAGACATACGCGTGGATGTCAAAGCTTCCGCCGGCTGCGGGCGTAGCCTGCTCCGGTGCAGGCGCGGGTTGCTGCAAGCCTGCGCCACGCTCCGCCAGAACTCGCACAACATGCTCCTGCACATAGCCGCGGAGGCCGGACCACTCTGCCGCAGCGCGGCTGATCGTGGGCAGGTAGTGGAAGTTGGCATGGCGCGCGGACACGGCCTCGAATTCGTCGCGATAGTACAACTCCGTCGCGTGCCGCGTTCCATAGATGAGCCAGATCCGGAGGCCGCCGCTGCGGTCTGGTCCATCAGAGGGAAACAGCCACTGCACAAAGCCGCGCATGGGCGCGATGCCCGTGCCGGTCGCGATGAGAATCGAATCCGTGAGCGGCTCGCGCAGCGTAAAGTAGCCGAGCGGGCTCTGTATCCGCATTGTGTCGCCGGTCTGCATGTCGGCCAGTCGATTGGAAAAGAAGCCGTCCTCCACGCGGTTCAGGCACAGCGCAAATCGATTGCCGTGCGGAGCCGATGCGATGGAGTAGGCGCGCATCTGCTGCTTGCCGCCTGCGTCCTGGGCAACCACAGAGACGAACTGGCCCGGCGTGAAGACAAAGTCCTCCTGTCCATCGAGCACGAAGTCGAGATGGAAGCACTGTGCGCTTGCGGAGAGACATTGCTTGCGCACCAGGCGCGCAGTCAGCAGGTCAGGTGTCACGGAACTCTCGCGAACAGGAGTATGGCGATGAGGATGCGCCAAAAGCAGTATCGCCACCCGGAACCGCGCTTGGCAAGCCGAAGGCACGCATTGTGCAGGAAGCGGCGCGAGGGCTAAGATGGTCAGTCCACTGAGAGATGCCGCGGGACGACGCTGTACCGGCGCATCGCCTTCTGGAGACTCCAGTACTTATCGAGGAACCGGCATGAAGCCTTGCTTTGCCCGCTACTCTGCGCCCGTGATGACGCAGTCGTGTCTTGTTATGACTCTCATCGGGGTTGCGGCCTTGTCCGCGATGGTATGCGCGGCACAGGCCGTCTCGGCGCCCATTGTGCTCACGGGCGCAGACCGGCGGCCGGCCACGTCTCTCAATGGCGAGTGGGGTTCGATTGCCGATCCGTATTTTTCCGGCCTCTTTAGCTTCCATCATGAAGAGAAGAAAAACGGCTGGTTTCTGAATCGGAAGGCACAACCGGACGATCCGTTTCCCACGGAGTACGACTTCGCCAAAGCGCCAAAGTTGAAGGTGCCCGGCGACTGGAATACGCAGCGCGCGTCCCTGCTCTACTACGAGGGGCCCATGTGGTACGAACGCGACTTTACCTACGCAGCCAAGCCGCATGACCACGTCTATCTACGCGTCGGCGCTGCCAACTATCGCTCGTGGTTCTGGGTCAACGGACAGAAGGTCTGCGAGCACGAAGGCGGTTACACCGCATTTGCCTGCGATGTTACCGTGGCGCTCCATGACGGCTCCAACTTTGTAGTGGCCGCCGTGGACAACACGCGGCATGAAGATAACGTGCCGACGCTGCAGACCGATTGGTGGAACTACGGTGGACTTATCCGCGAAGTTTCCCTGATTGAAGTGCCAGAGACCTTCATCGACCAGTATGACCTGCATCTGGATCGCGGCGAGGGTTCGGTGATTGAAGGCTGGGTGCATGTGATGGACGGCCCTCCTGGGGAGAAGGTCGAGGTTTCTATTCCGGAGTTAGGCGCCAGGGCCACGGCCATCACCGATGCGGACGGCAAGGCGCTGGTGCGGATGAGTGTAAATGGCCTGCAGCGCTGGACGCCCGAAGAGCCAAAGCTCTACAAGGTTGACCTGAGTGCGGGCGGAGACGCAGTGCACGAGTTGATGGGCTTCCGCACAATTGAAACGCGCGGCACGGAGATTCTGCTGAACGGCAAACCAATCTTCCTGCGCGGCGTGGCGATCCATGCTGAGGCTCCCTATCGCACGGGTCGCG
This sequence comes from Acidobacteriota bacterium, assembly GCA_021805025.1. Classification (GTDB taxonomy): domain Bacteria; phylum Acidobacteriota; class Terriglobia; order Terriglobales; family Acidobacteriaceae; genus Telmatobacter. The sequence goes on along the minus strand of JAJZGF010000009.1, from coordinate 38,351 downwards.
CCTATTCCGATCAGGACGCGGATACGTTGCTCGGCTGGGCCAAGGAACTGGGATGTAACTATGTGCGGCTCGCGCACTATCCCCACGATGAGACGATGCTGCGTGCCGCGGACCGGCTTGGCCTGCTTGTATGGTCAGAAAATCCTGTTTACTGGGCGCTCGAGTTTGATAACCCGAAGGTACTGGCCAAGGCCGAGCAGCAGTTAGACGAGGAGATCAATACGTCGCGCAACCACTCCGCCATCATCCTGTGGTCGATGGCGAACGAGACGCCGAATACGCCGGAGCGCACCAGGTTTATCGAGACAGAGGCCAGCCACGCGCGGTCGCTTGATCCAACACGGTTGATTACAGCGGCGCTGCTGGTGCGCACCGAGGGCCATACCAAGATTGTGGATGATCCATTGGGGCACACGCTCGACGTGATCGGCATCAATGAATACATCGGATGGTACGAAGGACATCCGGATCTCGCCGACACAACGCAGTGGAAGATTGATTATCAGAAGCCGCTGATCGTGAGCGAATTTGGCGCGGGCGCAAAGGCCGGTCTGCACGGGAGCAAGGATGAGCGCTGGACCGAGGAGTATCAGGCCGAGGTCTTTCGCCACCAGTTGCCCATGTTGAACAAGATTCCGCAACTGCGCGGAATGAGCCCATGGGTGCTGATGGACTTCCGTTCGCCGAATCGCCCGCTCACCGGCATTCAGGATGAATTCAATCGCAAGGGACTCGTCTCTGATCAAGGACAGAAGAAGTTAGCCTTCAGCGTCCTTGAGAAGGCATACAAAGACAAGACGATCGGCAAAGCAGACTGATGCGACAACACTGCGACTGTAAGTGGCGGATAAGTGAGAGCGATTATGCAGTCGCGCGAATCTGATTTATGCTTTAAGCATGGCAACCGACTCGATACTCGCTCTGATTGATGCTGAAATTGCAAAGCTTACTGAGGTTCGTAAGCTTTTGTCCAGGACGGGCCTGGTAACGACTAAGGGAATTGTGCGCGCCGTCAAGGATGCCGTCGTTAAGGCTCCCAAAAAGCGCGTGTTGAGCGCCGACGCCCGCAAGCGCATTGCCGATGCGCAGCGCAGGCGCTGGGCGGCACAGAAGTCCAAGACCAAATAGTTCGCGCCACGCGCGGAAGAATGTTTTCCCGCAACTCGCGCGGACGGAGAGAAGCAACTGGCCGCCGATGTTGTCTTCTGCTTGAGCCTTATAGCTCCTGCGGACGGTCTGTTGTATTTCTTGACAGCAGAGCAGAAGCCTTCCGCCTGGGAGGCGAAACCTGCGCGCTGATCGCGGATACAGTCAGTCTGCAGCGTTCCCTTGCATCACTTGTTGCAGGTTTGCGATCCGGACTTACCAGGTTTCAACGGCAAGTACATTGGGCGGGCCGGAGTGACCTTGAATCACTTGTGTTTCAATGACGGCCTCCATGTTTTTACGCTCCCAGTCCGCGGGAGCCTTGGCCAGCAGCGAATCCAGATAGACCGGATTGTAGAGAATTTCGCCCGCTGCTTCCGTGCCTTCTTCTGAGATGCCCGCGGCTATGATGACGGGCTGCCCGGTAGTGCTGTCCTGGATGCGCGCCACGATGGCGTAATCGCGCGAGAGCTTCTGATAGGGCAAATCCCATGCCGTGGCCCAGGTAGTCTTCTTGTTGCTCTTACGATCCACCAGCAGCGCGACCCCGTCTTCTGACTCGAACCCGAAACGCAGCTTTTGCGTCACTCGCAGCGTCCAGATATTGTCGAATGCGCCGATGAGCACAACCGGCCCTTCGCGCAATTGACTGAAGGTGGCGTCTGATGCGGGCACGACGCGGAAGGTCTTGTGGCGCGTCTCCAGCGCCGCCGCCGTGCGCGTCAGTGTAATCACGTCAGCCAGGGCGAGATTGCCGGAGTAGTGCAGCCGGACATAGAGAGGCGCGGACTGGGCGGGCGGAACGGGCGCGTCCATGTTATTGATGGTGTCCACGTCGATATTCTTTGAGGGCTCACCCAGACAAAACGTGGCCGGGTTGGCGCTGGAGGTCACCGGCTGCCAGAACCGGTCAAAATTCGAAGGCTTCGGCGGCGGAGGCACAGGCGGATAACGACGCCCCAGATCCACGCCGGCGACTGCGGCGAGCAGTACCAGGACGGTCACGACCCCCCAGCGCAGCCGCCAGGGGCGCTCTGCGGCGACCGGCACAGGCGCAGCAACAATCTCAACTGCCGGCGCCGTGCTGGTGGGTTCGGGCGGCGGTTCCGATGCACGAAAGACGGGCACGTACGAACCGATCGGCAGCTCAACCACCGGCTCGCCCGCATGGCTCGCATCGTAGTAGTACTGCGAGAGGCGTTTCCGGACCTCGCCCGCGGTAATGCGGACGACCGGGTCAGCGTTTGCGTCGTAGCTGGGCGAGCGCCCAAAAACCTCGATGCCGATGCAGCGTTCTTTCAGATCGGCACTATTGCCCAGCAGGGTCTGCTCGACGACGTAGGCCAGCAGGGCCGGATAGCGCTTGCTGTTGGCAAAGAGCGGATGGGCGACGAGGCGCTCCAGTTGCTCCCGGATGGCAGCCGAATCGAGTCCGTTCTCCAGCGCCTCAGTCTCCAGCTCGGGTTTGGGCGCTAATGCCATCTCCCACTCCTTCAACCTTTCCCCATAGTGAAAGATTGATTGCGAGAACTCCGCCATATGCGTGCGCGGGTGAGACTACACGCACGCTGCCGCCGGGGTACTTCCTGGCAGCTGTGATGTTGGATTCTGCGAATCTTCCTGCGTCTTCCCTGTGGCCGGTCTGCCCCCGACGAGCGGAAGAGAGCAGCAAGCAGGACGCATCAAGGTCTGCATTGCGTATCATACGTCCCCGTAGCGCGGTTGTCTATACGTCAGTAAGTTGAATCAGGAAAGGAGGTTGCATTTTTTTGCGGGGTTGGTACCCGATGTAACCTATCGAGCGCCTGGACGGACCGCTACATTGGTTGCGGTCCAGAAAATGTGTGCCCGGCAATGCTGTGTGAAGAAGCAATTCTTCCGTTGAGCAGTGACCAGGGTAGCGCATTTTCTTGTGATTGCGGCTCCTCGCCCCTCCGATTCGCCAGATCTGGATTGCATCCAGGCGGGACGTTTCGGGGGGCGCTTTTTTTTGTGGGGGAGCTTTCAACGAGCGAGACGACCGGCGGGCTGGCCCAAGGCACAGCGCCGGAGACTCATGACAATGCTGTTTCATTGACCAGTGACACCAGGGAGAGAGTCCGAAGATGCGGATTGGATTGGGAATAAAGGGAATTTGGATGGCTGGGGCGCTGCTGGCGGTTGCGTCCGTGACGGGCGCACAGGCCGCGTCCATCTCGCACGAAGAGGCCCTCCGGCGCGCCGAGGCTCTGCTCAAGCAGATGACGGTTGAGGAAAAAGTGGGGCAGATGAACCAGTCGGCCGGGATCACCATGCCGGGGCTGGGCGGCGAAAAGCCGGACGCGCTGATTACGCAGGGCAAGGTCGGTTCCGTCCTGTGGCTCACTGACGTGAAGGAGATCAACCGGCTGCAGCATCTGGCGGTGGAAAAGTCGCGGCTCCACATTCCCATCCTCTTCGGCTTTGATGTGATTCACGGCTACCGGACGATCTTCCCTGTCCCGCTGGCGATGGCGTCGTCGTGGGATCCGACTGTGGAGGAGGCCGCGCAGCATCTTGCCGGGCAGGACGCCCGTGCAGCGGGCATCCAGTGGACTTTCACGCCCATGGTGGATATTGCTCGCGATGCTCGTTGGGGGCGCATGGTGGAAGGCGCAGGTGAGGATCCGTATCTGGGCGCGGCCATGGCGCGGGCGCAGGTGCGCGGCTTTCAGGGCGCTGAGCTCGGCCCTGACAGCGTGCTGGCCTGCGTGAAACATTATGCCGGCTACGGCGCGGCCGACGGAGGCCGGGACTACGACTCGTCCTATGTCCCCGAGGAGTTGCTGCGCAATGTATATCTGGTGCCCTTTCACGCCGCGGAGGAGGCAGGCGCGGGCAGCTTTATGAGCGCCTATATGGACCTGAACGACGTGCCTGCGACGGGCAACCACTGGTTGCTGACGGAGGTGCTGCGCGATGAGTGGGGCTTCAAGGGATTCGTGGTCTCGGATGCTTTTGCCGTAGCGAGCCTGCAGACCCATGGCTATGCCAATGACCCGCAGGATGCCGCGTATAAGGCCTTGTCTGCCGGACTCAACATGGACATGGCGAGCCTGACCTTTACCCGCAACCTGCCCGCCCTGGTGAAAAGCGGCAAGGTGACCGATGCCCAACTGGATGCGGCCGTGCTGCCCATTCTTGAAGCCAAGTATGAGCTGGGACTATTCGATCAGCCCTACGTGGATGAGTCCAAAGTAGACGCGACACTGAGCCGTCCCGAGGGCCTTGCACTGGAGCGCCGGATCGCAGGCCGCTCAATGGTTCTGCTGAAGAACAGTCGCCGCACGCTGCCGCTGTCTGCAACATTGAATAAGATTGCGGTCATCGGGCCGCTGGCCGACTCGACCAAAGACATCGAAGGAGGCTGGACGGTGGAGGGGCTTTTTGGCGGAGCGAGCAAGAACCACCCCGTTACGGTGCTGGCGGGGTTGAAGGCAAAGCTCGGCGCCCAGGCACAGGTAAGCTTTGTGCCGGGTCCGGCGCTGTCGCGCGTCTACCCCTCGATGCTGGATACGATGACGGGCAACAAGCCGCTGCCACCGCCCACCGCAGCTGAGACCGCCGACTGGGTGGCGAAAGCAAAGGCTGCCGCCGAGCAGGCGGATGTGGTGGTTGCCGTGATGGGCGAAGGGGCGAACATGAGCGGCGAAGCGGCCTCTCGCGCAACGCTGGATCTGCCTGGCATTCAGCTTCAGATGCTGGAAGCGGCGGTGGAGACGGGCAAGCCTGTGGTGCTGGTGCTTGAGAATGGCCGTCCCGTGGATCTGCGGTGGGCCGAGGAGCACGTGGCGGCAATTCTGGAGGCGTGGTATCCGGGCACGGAGGGCGGGAACGCCGTGGCGGACGTACTCTTCGGGGATGTGAATCCCGGTGGCAAGCTGCCGGTAAGCTGGCCGCGCGCGGCCGGGCAGGAGCCGCTCTACTATAACCACAATCTGACGCATGAGCCTGAGGATCGTCCGGAGTTTACGTCGCGCTACTGGGATCTCTCCTCGAAGCCACTCTATCCATTTGGGTATGGGTTGAGTTACACCAGCTTCAAGTTCACCAACTTGAAACTGGGCAGCAAGAGCATAAAGACGGGCGAAGCCACCGAGGTGCAGGTGGACGTGACCAACACGGGCAAGGCGGCTGGCGATGCGGTGGCGCAGATCTACATTCATCAACGCGCCGGATCAGCGTCGCGGCCCGTGCGGCAGCTCAAGGGCTTTGAACGCCTGACGCTCAAGCCGGGCGAGACGCAGACGCTGAAGTTCACGCTGGGCAAGCATGAGCTGAGCTTCTGGAGTCCGCAGACCAAGGTGTGGGCCGTGGAGCCGGGCGTGTTTGATGTATGGGCCGGCGAGGATTCGACCGCAAGCCTGCACACCGAGCTGACCGTGACTGAGTAAGGCGCGGCAGAGACAGTAACGATCAACGGCCTGCGGGTATAGAGATGTGCATGATCTCCGCCCACGGGCCGTTTTTCTGTTTACGGCGTCTCGGTCAGAGCCTCGGTGGCTTTGCTCATCTTGGCGGTGCGCTCCAGCTTGTCCCAGTTGAAGGGCTTGCCGTCAATGGCGCGTTTGAGCGTCTTGAACAGCACAATGGAGAAGACCTGGCGGTAGGCAAAGCGCTGCAGCCAGATGTGGAAGAGCAGCCAGCCGTCTCCCTTGTTGGCGGGGTGGCGGCGCTCCAGGCTGAAGGCCACCGTCGAGGTAATGAAGTCAATGAGCAGGAAGGCGAGGAAGTAGGCCACCAGCTTCTGCAGGTTTGCGCTCGACGCGGCTTCAGGGTGGTAGTGCCGGTCAATGAAGTAGTTGATGGTGCCGTAGACGAACATCAGGTCAATAAAGGGCGAGACCAGCGGCAGCAGCATCTGGAAGATGAGGATGTTGGGCAGCGCGAACAGGCCCATGGCCTTGTTGCGGACAAAGGCGAGGCGGTGCTTCCAGACCGACTGCAGAATGCCGAAGGACCAGCGAAAGCGCTGGCGCATCAGGCCCTTGGCATCGATAGGCGCTTCGGTAAAGGCGAGCGCGCGATCTTCATAGACGACCTTGAACTGCTGCTCGAGCAGGTTCATGGTCAGGTCAGCATCTTCGGCCACCGTATTCAAGGGATAGCCGCCCGCGGCCTTGACGGCGCTGGTGCGCCAGGCGCCGATAGCGCCGGGAACCACGGTGACGACGTGAAAGAGATCGAGGGCGCGGCGCTCGAAGTTCTGGCTGGTGATGTATTCAAGGGCCTGCCAGCGGGTCCATAGATTGACGCGGTTGCCGACTTTGGCATTGCCCGCGACGGCTCCGATGCCTGCATCCTCAAAGTGCGGGATGAGCTTGGAGATGGCGTCGGCGGCGATGACGGTATCGGCGTCGATGCCTACGTAGAACTCCTCGTCGATCTGGTCGAGGGCGAAGTTGAGGGCGGCGGCCTTGCCTCCATTGGGCTTGGTGAGTACGGTGACGCGCCCGGCGGCGATTTCCTTGGCATAGGCTTCGCGGGCCACGTCAAACGTGCGGTCGCTGGAGCCGTCGTCTATGACGATGACGCGCAGGTTCTCATAGTCCGAGTGGAGCACGGAGCGGACGGTGCGGACGATGACCTTTTCTTCGTTGTAGGCCGGAACGAGCACGGCGATGCGGGGATTGAAGCCCGGCGAGGCCTGGCGATGGGGGCGGCGCAGGCGGTCAATCACCGCGAACAGGCCCACCAGGATGAGCCGTGCGCTCATCAGGACATCGCCTGCGAAGAAGACCAGCACGATGAAATGCCCAATGATGGCCAGGGTGGAGAATGCGATGGAGTCTGGAATGGAGCGCAGGTACTGGAGGAATGTGAGGCGCGGCATTACCTGCGCGGTGGTTTTGCCCATCAGCGCGGAGACGCGGACAATGGTGTAGCCGTGGGCGCGCAGCGTATCGATCAGCAAGGGCAGGGCGGCCAGGGTGGCCGCGCGGTCGCCGCCGCCGTCGTGGAGCAGGATGATGGAGCCGCGGAACTGCGGCTTGGTCTTCATGACCTGGAGCTGATCGAGAACCGACTGGCAGATTTCGGCGGGCGTCTTGCGGACGCGCTCATCCCAGTCGTTGGTGTCAATCTTGTTGCCGATGATGATCAGCCCGTCCTGCTGCACGCGTACGATGGGCGCGGCCTGGTCGTCGGTATCGGGCTCTTCGTCAATGTCGTAAGGCGGACGGAAGTAGAGCGGTTGCACGCCGAGCTTGCTGGCGAAGAGGCGCTCTGTGAGCTGGACCTCGAGATCGAGCTGGCGATGGGAGATTTCGCTGATGTCCGGGTGCGTGTAGGTGTGGTTGCCGATCTCATTGCCTTCACGCACCGCCCGCTGCATGATGCCTACATTCTGCAAGGCAGACTCGCCGATCATCATGAAGGTTGCGGTGGCCTGCTTCTGCTTGAGGACATCGAGGATCTTCGGAGTCCACTTGGCGTCAGGGCCGTCGTCAAAGCTGAGCGCGACCTCATTGGAGTGATACCCGTAGTACTGGACCGTGTAGGTGTGCGGGTACACGTCCATGTGCTCATCAATAATGAGCTTTTTGGTGGGGTCCGGCTCGTCGGTGTCTACCTGCACGGTTCGCTTGCCCGCCTGGGGAAGACCGGTGACGCGCAGAATGTCTCCTTCCCCCTCGTTGTCTACATCGTGGCCGGGCTGCACGGAGCCCAGAGCCTGCAGCGAGGCCGCGCTGCTGGGCTTGTCCCATACGCTCCACAGGGAGCGATCTTCAGAGCCGAGTCGCCACAGGGCAAAGGTCTGCAGACCAAGCTGGCGCGCCGCCCGCATCTCGTTGAGCAGCGTGACGCCGTCCAGGAACCAGACGACGTGGCGCTGATTGGAGTCCTCGTCGATGTACTCGAAGTGCGGATTGAGCGAGTTGTAATCGAGATCGAGGTCGGCGTCCGCATCGGCGGCGCGCTGCCATGCGTCGGAGACGGAGAGATCCTCGGTGTCTACCACCTCCGGCTTGGCCGGCTTGCGATTGCGACCCTTGGCGCTGGGGATGGTGAGCGTCCAGTCATACCCGTAATTGCCCACCGCGCAGATGATCTTCTCTTTGGGAACGATTTTGAGCGTGCGGCGCAGGTTGGCGATAAACCAGTCCTGGCTGGCGATGGGACCGGGATCGCTCTCGACCTCGTGCTGGTCGTAATTCATGAGGATGATGCCATCGGAGTTGGCGGCGATGGTCTCCATGTCCGCGTCCGGCTCGGAGACCGCTACGTTGACATAGAGGCGCAGATTGCGCGAGTGCAGATCGTCGTAAAGCTCCTGAATGAAGCTCAGATAGCCGGGCGTGGCATTGTCCGCGAGGCTTTCAAAGTCCAGAGAGATGCCGTGATAGGCGGGCATGGCGGTGAGCATGCGCACAACCTGCTCGCGCAGTGCGGCGCGCTTGGCCGGGTCGCTGAGCATGTCTCCTACTGAGGCATCCCAACTCTGCGTGTGCAGGTTGTAGTTGTTCAGGTGAGGAAAGATCTCCGTCTGTTCACGGGAGGCCGCGATGACGTTCTTGACCTTGTTGAGCTCGTCGGGGTCGTGCACGCTGGCGCCATCGACAACCGGGTATTGGCGGATGTTATCGCTGCTTACGGCGAGAAGCGTGGGCTGGCTGCCGTTCACGTGAAGCCACTGGGGAAAGAGCAGATCAATCTGGTGGACGTGCTCCTTCAGCGAAGAGTAGCTGGAAGCGTCGTCGGGGGCGTAGTAGGCGGCCCGCAGGCCTTCGCCCGAGTTGAAGGGAATCTCAGAGGGAAGACGCGCGGTTTTGCGACGGGTCGGTCGGGGCCGGCTGGAGCGAAGGGCGGGCGCACGATCATTGAGGGGCTTGTAATTGTGCCGCGGCGAAGGCAACAGCAGCTCCGGCAGCGGCCGGGCGCGAAAGACATTAAAAATGAAGGCAGCCAGCAGGAGCGTCGTGCAAATGGCGGCAATGTCGAAAATACGGCGCAGAAGCTTCCAGCGCTTTCTTTCAGGGTCAAAAAAAATCTGCTTCTCGGCCATCCACCTTCTCGCTTTCGAGGCTTGTATTGAGTGTATCGCGCGCAGAACAGTGAAGAGGCAAGCACAATTCTTTGAATGAGATAAGCCGCGACCTCGGGGTCGCGTGGTGGACTCTGCCAAGGCAAGTGAAACAGCGCATGACCCCAGGGAGGTGGTCAGCGCGATACAGTACGAATCGTATGGAAGCTCTGTCGCCCCGTCAATCGAAAGCTGACGCGCCGGTTCCTCGCTTGACGTGGCGGTGGCTGCAGGCGGTATGCGCGCTTGCGGCCGGCGGGCTGCTGCGCGCCTGGATGCTGGGGCGATTCTTTCAGGCCAACGGGGATACCCTGATCTACGGCGACCTGGCAAAGAATCTGATGCTGCATGGGCGCTACGGCCTCTCGGGGGGCGGAGGCGCGGTGGAGTCCACGCTGATCCGCCTCCCAGGCTATCCGTTGTTTCTGGCCGCGTGCTTTCGGATCTTCGGCATCGACAACTACGGCGCGGCCGCGTGGGTGCAGATTGTGCTGGAACTTGCAGGCTGTCTGTTGCTGGCAGACTTCGCCGGGCGGATCGCGCCTGCCGGGCGGGGCGGCAATGCCGCGCGGGCGACGCTTTGGCTGGCGGCCCTGTGTCCGTTCACGGCGATCTATGCGGCCACGCCGCTGGCGGAGGGGCCGACGCTGTTCCTGATCGCGCTGGCGCTTTGGGCCACGGCGCGTTTTCAAGAGCGGCCAGGGTGGGGCCCGGCGCTGGCGTTTACCTTTGCCGTCACCTACGCCGCACTGCTGCGCCCGGATGGAGCGCTCGTCGCGGTGGCGCTTGCCCCGGCGTTCGTTGCGGTGCGGCGCATCGGCGGCCGAAGGCGAGTCGCCATGGCGGTGGTCTGCCTCTTGCTCGCTCTCGCGCCCTTCGGCGCCTGGACCTGGCGCAACTGGAGGGCTTTTCACATGATTCAGCCACTGGTGCCGCGCTCCGCAACCGACCCAGGCGAGCCGGTCTATCCGGGGTGGGAGCGCTGGGTGAAAACCTGGTGCCTGGACTTTGTTTCCACCTACAACGTGTACTGGAATGTGCCGGGCGATGTGCTGGATGTGGGCCTGCTGCCCAGCCGCGCGTTTGACTCGCCTGCGCAGCGCGCCGAGACGGCCGCGCTGGCGGCTGCCTACAACAGCAACGGTTATGACCTGACGCCGGAACTCGATGCGCGCTTTGCGCGGCTGGCGACGCAGCGGGTTGAAGCCCACCCGTTGCGCACCCATCTGTGGCTGCCGCTGGGGCGCATGGCGGATATGTGGCTGCGGCCGCGCGTGGAGAACCTGCCCATTGACCTCGACTGGTGGAACTATGCGCACCACAACGCGGAGACCAGGTTCAGCTGGGCATACGCCGCGCTGAATGCGCTCTATCTGCTGCTGGCCGCGGCAGGGCTCTGGCTGCGCCCGCGCCTTTGGACATGGATGCTGCTCTACTGTCTGCTGCGCAGTGCTCTGTTACTGACCGTGCAGGCGCCTGAAGCGAGATACACGCTGGAGTGCTTCCCGATTCTTTTCGTGCTGGGCGGCGTGGCGCTGGCCGCGGGCTGGCGTCGGATGCGGCGCCTCGGCCAGCGATCTATCGCGTGACGTACTGCGTCTTGCTGTCGGTCTTGAATTTGAACGCGTCGCCCGGCAGGGACTCGTTCACCTTGATGTTGAAGTAGCGGCAGTGACGGGACTGGCCCTGGCCTTCGTCGAAATCCTGCTGCAGGCTCACGCCGCGCGCGGTATCCAGCCAGAGCGTGACCTTGGGCAGGTTCTTGCGGATGGCCGGGTCTTTGGGAACCATCTCCAGCTTTTCTGTCTTGATGCCCTCCAGGGTCTCGACGCCCAGGTCCTTGATCTCCCATTTGCTGGCCAGATCCTTGCCGCTGGCCCCGAATCCGAGCGTGAACCACCTCTCGTACTGGCTGAGCTTGGTGAGCGTGGTGACCTGGTTGGGCAGCGCCTCATAGAGCTTGACGATGCCGCCGGAGACCACCACGGCCTTGGGTACGGGCCGGCCGTTCACCTGGTTGATGTGGATCCCCATCTGGAAGGCCTTGCCGTTGCGCTCGTAGTAGACCGCGCCCTTCTGCACGTCGGTGTCGGGAATGGGGTCCGTCTGGATCGAGTCGAACTCGAAGTCGGCCGAGGTGGTATGGAAGTGGGCCGCGGCAATATCCAGTTCATGCAGGACGCGCTGGAGGTCGTCTGCGTGCGCCGGATGGGCGGCGGGAACGCACAGCGCCAGAGCCGCGGCGAGGAGGATGTGTCTCTTCAGATTCATGCAATTCCTGTTCATGGAGTTGGATGCGCGAGCGGGCCGCGCGGAACGAGGTAACACGCTAGCGGTGCGCCCATATCTTCCAGACAGAATTCCCGTCCTGGTCCCGCGCGGTCTCCCAATGCTCGACAAAAACGGCATCGCCGGTGACAGGCTCGATGGCGTGACGCAGGGCGGCCTTCACGGCGGAGTTGGATGCGTCCGGCGCGATCTGGACATCCTCTGCAAGTACAGACACGATGACGCCGTGCCGGCCGTCGCCCACCACCTGGATGGGATGTCTTGGCCCGGCGGCGAGGGAGGGCTTGTCGCCGTAGTTCCACAGGTGCGGCGTGACGAAGATGAACAGCAGGATCAGGCTCACCATCACGTCATAGTGGAAGCTGCCGCGGGGATAGGTCCAATAGAAATAGCTCTTGAGAATTCTGTTCATGCTGGTCTTACCGTTCTATCCTTTCCAGCCCACCCATGTAGGGCCGCAGAGCCTCGGGAATGAGGACGGAGCCGTCAGCCTGCTGGTAGTTTTCGAGAATTGCAAGCCAGGTGCGGCCCACTGCCAGGCCGCTGCCGTTGAGAGTGTGAAGGTATTCGACTTTGCCCTTGGAGCCCGCACCTGAGGTGCGAAAGCGGATGTTGGCGCGGCGTGCCTGGAATCCCTCGAAGTTGGAGCAGGAGGAGATTTCACGGTAGAGCTGCTGGCCCGGCAGCCAGACTTCAAGGTCGAAGGTCTTGGCTGAGGAGAAGCCCGTGTCGCCGGTGCAAAGCAGCACGCGCCGATACGGCAGGCCCAAAGCCTCCAGAATTTCCTCGGCGTCGCGGGTAAGCTTTTCGTGCTCGGCGTCGGAGTCCTCGGGCCGGGTGAATTTGACCAGCTCCACCTTCTGGAACTGGTGCTGGCGAATGATGCCGCGCGTGTCCTTGCCCGCGGCTCCGGCCTCGGCACGGAAGCAGGGCGTGTAAGCCGTGAGGCAGATGGGCAGGCGCGCTTCGTCGAGGATCTCGTCGCGATAGAGGTTGGTGACGGGAACCTCGGCAGTGGGGATGAGCCAGTGGTCGTTAAATCGGCCAAAATTAGTTATGCCTTCGGAGTTCCTTCCCACCTTAACGGTTGCCACTTCGTCCGATTCGGGATCGGCGAAGTCAATTTGCTGGCCTTCGTATAGTTTGTCGGCACACCGGAACAAATCCTCGGCAAACTTGGGCAGTTGCCCGGTACCGTATAGGCTCTTGGAGTTCACCATGAAAGGCGGGAGCACCTCAGTGTAGCCGTGGCCGCCTTCTGAGACAGACCGCGTATGGCGGTCGAGCATGAAGCTGATGAGGGAACGCTCCAGCCGCGCGCCTGCGCCCATGTAGACGGCGAAGCGGGCACCGCTGAGCTTGGCGGCGCGTTCGAGGTCGAGAATGCCCAGCGCCTCGCCGATCTCCCAGTGCGGTTTGGGCTCGAAGTCGAAGACGCGCTTTTCGCCCCAGGTTTTGACGACGGAATTGTCGGCCTCGGATGCGCCGATGGGAACCTCGTCGCGCGTGAGGTTGGGGATGCACGACAGCGCAAAGCGCATCTGCTCATCGAGCGAGGAGGCCAGCTTGTCCAGCTCGTCGAGGAGGTCCTTCAACGCGCGGGTCTTGTCCATCAGAGCGGTGGCGTCTTTGCCGACTCTTTTGAGCGCGCCCACCTGCTGGGACAGCTCATTACGGCGGGCCTTGAGCTGCTCGGCCTGGGTAATGGCTTCGCGACGCTTATGGTCGAGGGTGCGGAAATCGCCGAGCAGCGCGGCCGGGTCAGCTCCGCGCGCCTGGAGTTTGGCTTCCACAAGGGGCAGATTGCCCCGAACAAAGTTCAAATCGAGCATGCTCTTCTATCTTATCGCGGCAATGGGCGCAGGCGTGCTGATGGAGCGAGGGTCTTCAAGGGACGCTCTGCGGGAAGGACAGATTCGCTAGCTCTTTTTCGAGGTCACGGCAGAGAAGGCGGAAGCGAGCTGGTGAACCTTCTTACTGCCGCAATGCGGACAGGTCAGGTGAACCTTTTCCACCTCCGCCATGTGGAGCGTCTGCGTGAACTCCTTGTTGCAGTCCTGGCAATGAAAGACGTATTGCGACATAGCAGTTCTCCTGCGCCATGATAACTCCGTCCGCGGTGGGTTGGACGATGTGCATAAAGGAAAGTGGGCAGTCTCTCGGCAGGTCTGCCAGCGGCCTGCGGATGTGCTGCAAGATGTGGCGATTGAAGCGGTCGGCGTGGGCGTCACCGGCCGCGGTTTGCGATCGATGGGAGCTGCGAACAGCGTCGGCGGGTTCAGTCGCCTAGCGCAGGCTCGCTGTCTGCGCGGCGGCGGGCAGCGACTGCGCCCAGTTGCAGAAGGCGTCCACCTGTTCCGGCTGCAGAGTGGCACCCGGATGCAGGGGGCGGTAGTACCAGAGCGGCATCTTGGACTCTCGCATCATCTGGCAGGCGTCGAGCAGGCGGATGCGGGACATCTCCGGGCTGAGGTTACTCCAATTGGAAAAGTCGAGACGGGCACGACCGCGGCGGACGTCTTTCTGGAGAAGGTGCGATGCAGGCCAGACGTGGCCGTACCAGGGGATTTCAGCTTGTGCCGAGTGGCAACTGTAGCAGGACTGATGCAGCGTGTCGCTGATCTGCTGGCTGGGATGCATGGTTGCATCGAAGCCGGCCGCTGCGTGGACCTTCGGCAAGTCAAAGTTGGGGCGGCGTGTCTGCATCACGAGAAGAAACAGAACGAGGAGTGCTCCGGTAATCCAAAGGATGCGACGCATGGCTACTGTCCCTCCTTCGATGGATTGAGGTCAACGAGCGCGAGCTGTTGCCTCGAAGTGCCCGGCGTCAAAGCCGTTCTGATCGGTGGCGCTTTGGCGGACGGGGGCTGGATGTACTGCTGGGGAATTTCGCCTTTGAGCGAACCCAGGAAGGCCACAATGGAGCGCACGTCGTTTTCAGAGAGGCGGCGGCCCGTCTGGTAACGCTCCATGAGCCGGACGGCTTCGTCGATGGTCTTGACCCTTCCATCGTGGAACCACGGACCCGTTTCGGTGACATTGCGCAGCAGAGGAACCTTGAAGTAGAGCAAGTCGGCAGGATTGTGGGTGACCGCCATGCGCCCAAGGTCAGTAGTCCGGTCGGGCCAATCGCGGTATGCGCCCAGTTTCTGGTAGGAATTGCCGCCGAGCCCTTTGCCCGCGTGGCAGGAGGCGCAGCCGGAGCGCAGAAAGACCCGCAGGCCTCTCTTCTCTTCATTTGAAAGCGCATTTGTGTCGCCCTGCAGGTACTGATCCCAGCGAGCGGGCGTGATCAGGCCGGACTCGAAGTCCGCGATTGCGTCGGTCACGTTGTCCATCACGACGGGATCCCTGGCTCCTGGATAGGCCTGCTGGAACTGCTTCTTGTAATCCGGGGTGGAGTGCAGATAGGCCACTACGGCTTCAGGGCTGGGCATGCCCATCTCTACCGGATTCATCATGGGACCGGCGGCCTGCTCGGCGAGGGTGGCGGCACGGCCATCCCAGAACTGCACAAATTGGAGCCCTGCGTTGTAGACCGTAGGCGAGTTTCGCCCTCCGGGCTTCTTGTCGTGGCCGGTGGAAACGGACTTGCCGGGATCGACGCCATACGCCGTGAGCTTGTGGCAGGTGTCACAGGAGACCGAGTTGTTCACCGAGAGGTGTGTATCGTAAAACAGGCGACGGCCGAGATCCACCCGCATTGCGCTCAGGCCCGTTGCGGGAGCGGGGGCCTGCACCGCGGTAAACATGAAGAGTCGTTCCGGGGCGATATCGGCGGTGGGCCGCGGGTCAAATGAAACACGCTGGCAGCCGGAGAGCAAGGTCACGGCTGCGGCAACCATCGTTCCCAGGATGGCAAGACGGATGCCTGCGCTTTGTATGGGAGTGAAGGAGGAGCGGAATCCTGCATGGCAGCGTGGAAGAGATTGCCGCGTGGCAGATCCGGCAGAGTGAATCTCCAACTTGCTCATAAGCCCCCTTTCTTCTGCCGTGCCATGGGGGCCCTGGCGGCGCGCCAGAAGACAGACATGTATCTGTTAAGTGTGAACGATCAGGAGCGGGGCTGCAGTGACGAGGGGACCGGCGCGTTGTGATGAGGGCCGATGCAGGGCAAAATTTCACGTTTGGGCCATCAAGGCTTATGGATTGATGCTGTTGCGATTGTCCGGTTTGGACATAACCTTGTCATTCCAGCCGGGCAGATGCTGGTCTTCGGTGATTAGACGCGCCGCGCGGGTGAAGGTGAAGTAGCTCCATATCCATGTGGCGAAAACGAAGATGCGATTGCGGAAACCGATGAGGAACCAGATGTGGACGGTGAGCCAGGTGAGCCATGCGGGCAGGCCGCTCATGTGCGCTTTGAAGGGCCATTCGACCTTCGCGATGGCTGCGCGGCGTCCGATCGTCGCCATATCGCCTTTGTCGAAGTAGCGGAAGGCGGTGCGCGGTCTGCCGGCAAGGTCGGCGGCAATCATGCGGCCGACATGGTCGCCCATCTGCATGGCGGGCTGGGCCACGCCGGGGACGGGACGGCCGTCCTGTTCGAGGTGGGCCAGATCGCCGAGGACAAAGATCCCGGGCAGGCCGGGCGGGTTGAGGCGGTCATCGACGAGGACGCAGCCGCGGCGGTCGAGGTGCTCTCCGCCCACCCCGCCGAGCATTTTGCCGAGCGGGGAGGCTTGCACGCCCGCCGCCCAGAGGCTGACAACGGCGTCGATGCGCGTGTAGCCGTGCTCGCTGCGGGTCTCTATCCATCCGGGGCCGATGCCGGTGACATGGGTGCTGGTGCGGACCTCGACTCCGAGCCGGGTGAGCGCAGCCTCGGCCTTGGCGGAGAGATCAGGCGGATAGGCCGCGAGAAGGCGCGGCGAACCTTCAAGCAGCAGGATGCGGGATTTTGCGGGATCGATGTGGCGGAAGTCGCGGCGCAGATAGAGGCGCGCGATGTCGGAGATGGCTCCTGCAAGCTCGACGCCGGTGGGACCGCCGCCGATCACGATGAAGTTGAGCGGCGGATGCCAGCCGTGCTCGAGCATCTGGCGCTCGGCCAGTTCAAAGGCGAGCAGGACGCGACGGCGGATTTCGGTGGCGTCTTCGATTGTCTTGAGGCCCGGCGCGAGCGGCGCCCACTCGTCATGCCCAAAGTAAGAATGCGTGGCGCCGGTAGCGACGACAAGATAGTCATAGGCCATCTGCGCGCCCGAGGCGAGCGCGACCTGACGCGTGGCGACGTCGATGCCGGTGACCTCATCCATGAGGACCTGGACGTTGGCCTGATGGCGCAGAATGCCGCGGATGGGCTGAGCGACGTCTGCCGGGGAGAGCACGGCGAGGGCTACCTGGTAGAGCAGCGGCTGGAAGGTGTGGTGATTGCGACGGTCGATGAGGGTGACATCGACCGGGATCGAGGCCAGGGACTGGGCCGCATGCAGGCCTCCGAAGCCGCCGCCGAGGATGAGCACGCGAGGGCGGCGTGCGGAAGGCGCGGCGGCGAGCGGCTTGTGCGGTTCGTCCATGGACACTGCTATGTGTTGATGTCCTGGGCTTCGCCGAGGATGAGTTTGAAGGTCATCTGGCGGCGGCCTCGGAGGATGGTGACGCTGATGGTGTCGCCGGCCTGGTGCTTGTCCATCATGGCGCTGATGTCCTGCGGATCGGTGACCTGCTGGCCATCAATGGCAACAATCAGGTCGCCGCCGAGCATGATAGGGGTGTTGCCGACGTAAGCCTGTTCATTGCCGCCGTGCAGGCCGGCACGCTCCGCCGCGCCGCCGGGCACGACCTTCTGGATGAGTACGCCGTAATCCGAGGCGAGGCCCATCTGCTCCGCGAGGTCCGGCCCGATGGCGAAGGAGACAATGCCCAGCGAGGGCCGCTTGACGCGTCCGTAGCGGGTGAGATCGCTGAGAACGGCCTTGGCGGTATTGATGGGAATGGCGAAGCCGATGCCGGAGCTCTGGTCAGCGCCGTTGGAGGCGATCATGGTGTTGATGCCGATGACATCGCCGTGGGAGTTGAGCAGCGGGCCGCCGGAGTTGCCCGGATTGATGGCGGCGTCGGTCTGAATCGCATCTTCAATGGGCGCACCGTCGGCATTCTTGATGGATCGGATGGAGCTGATGATGCCGCGCGTCATGGTGCCGCTGAGGCCAAAGGGATTGCCGATGGCGTAGACCTTCTGGCCGACGGCGAGGCCGGACGAGTCCGACAGCGTAACGGGCTGGAGATTGGGCGCGGTGATCTGCAGAAGGGCCAGGTCGTGCGTTTTATCCGTACCGACGACGGTGGCTTTGTAGCTGCTCTTGTTGCTGAGCGTGACCTGGATGCCGCGATTGGCGCCTTCAACAACGTGATAGTTCGTCAGTACGTGGCCTGCCTTGTCGAGGATGAAGCCGGAGCCCTGGCCTTCCTGCGGGACGACACCGTAGAAGAAGTTGAAAATCACCTGTCGCGACGTGATATTGACCACCGAAGGCAGCACGCGCTTGTAGACGGCGATGTTGTTCAGCTCTTCCGCATCGTAGGCGGGGGCTGCCTCAGCCTGGGTGAGCTGGAGCGCAGAGCTGGGGCTGTGGCCGCCCAGAAAGGAAAAGCGGCTGAGGCTCGAAGGCAGATGGGCGGTGAGATACCAGAATCCACCGACGATCAGGAGAACCAGCAGGAACCGGCGCAGTTTCATGGTTTTCGAAAACGACCTTTCTCTTATTGAGATGCGGCTCCGGAGCGGAACGGTTCCCGCCGGAAAGCTCAGCGACTGCTGCCATCTATTTTAGAGAGTCGGCAGCGGGTTGCATGTTGCTCTGCCGTTGCAGGCGCACCCATAGCTGTTCCACCTGCGCGCGGAGAGCGTCGATGTCGCGGTCGTTGCGGAGGACGAAGTCGGCGCGGGCGACCTTTTCCTCGTCGGTCATCTGGAAGACAAGGCGTGAGCGGGCGTCCGCCTCACCGGCCGGGCCGGATTGGCCGGAGCGGGCGAGGTAGCGGGCGATCTTAAGCTCGTCAGGCGCGGTGACGACGACGACGCGATCCATGCGGCGACGCCAGTCGGCGAGTACGCTGTCCTGCTCGCCGCGAGCGCGGGCATCCCGCTCCACCTCGAATATGAGCGCGGAGACGACGACGGCAATGGCGGCAGGATCGCGGCGGAAGAGTTGAGCCATCCATTGGCGCTGCGCCTCAATGACGGCGGGATGGACGATGGCGTTCAACTGCTGCAGGCGGCCTTCAGCAAAGGCGAGTTTGGCTAACTGAGCGCGATTGAGACGGCCAT
This sequence comes from Acidobacteriota bacterium, assembly GCA_021805025.1. Classification (GTDB taxonomy): domain Bacteria; phylum Acidobacteriota; class Terriglobia; order Terriglobales; family Acidobacteriaceae; genus Telmatobacter. The sequence continues at coordinate 19,602 of JAJZGF010000009.1, read as the reverse complement.
CGGGATCGGCGACCTGCGGTCCAAAGGCTTGCAGGATCTGCTGATAGACGGGCTGGCCGGGCTCCATCATAGCGCGGCCCAGGTCGTCGGCTTCAATCACCTCCGCTCCAAGCGCGCGCAGCATTCCGGCAACGGTGCTTTTGCCGCTGCCGAGACCGCCGGTGAGGCCGACGCGGAGCATGAGCTAAAGTCCCCGGCGCATTTTGGCGGCGCGGACGGTGCTGGCCATGAGCATGGCGATGGTGAGCGGGCCGACGCCGCCTGGGACAGGGGTGTAAGCGCCGGAGAGCTCGAAGGCTTTGGGGTGCACGTCACCGACAAGGGTAGAACCGCGCTTTAGAAAGGCGGCTTCGCGCTTCTCGTTTCCGGCAAAGAATCGGTCGAACTCTTCGCGGGTGGTGATGCGGTTGATGCCAACGTCAATGACCGTCGCGCCGGGTTTGACCATCTCCGGCGCGATGAAGCCGGGGCGGCCGATGGCGGCGACGAGGATGTCGGCCTGACGGGTGACCTCTCCGAGGTCGCGGGTTTTGGAGTGGCAGATGGTGACAGTGGCGTTCTCGTGAAGGAGGAGCATGGCGGCGGGCTTGCCGACAATGTCGCTGCGGCCGACGACGACGGCGTGCGCGCCGCTGATGGGGATGTGGCTGCGCTTGAGGATTTCAATGACTCCGGCGGGCGTGCAGGGCGCGAGCGCGGGACGGCCGGCCTGCAGGCGGCCTGCGTTGACGGGATGGAAGCCGTCCACATCTTTGGCGGGCAGCACGGCGTCGAGCAGCGCCTTGGTATCCACCTGTTTGGGCAGCGGAAGCTGGATGAGGATGCCGTCGATGTCGTCGCGGGCGTTGAGGGCAGCGACGAGGTCGAGCATCTCCTCCGTGGTGACGGTGTCGGGCGGTGTAATGAGGTCGCTGTACAAGCCGAGGTCGGCGCAGGTCTGCACTTTGCTGCGGACGTAAATCTCCGATGCGGGCACGTGGCCGACGAGGACTGCGGCGAGGCCGGGGCGAATGCCCCTGGCGGCGAGGGCGCGAACTTCTTCGGCAACTTCCTGCTTGATGGCGGCGGCGATGGCTGTGCCGTCGAGAACCTTAGGCATGTAGGACTCCGTGCAACAGGGTGGGAGCAGCCCGTGTGAAGGACTGCGCGTACAAAAGGGAGTGCAAAGATCCATCGTATCGCCTGAGAGGGTGCTGCGGCAGTGATGCGGTGGGCCGGGGCGAAACGAGGGCGAAAACGGCAATGAAAATCAAGGGGTCGTGGGTATTTCCCCCGGCAGCGGGACTGAGTGCGCGGGCGTTGCTGGGCCGATGAACTGACGTGTGGATGCGAGGCTGGTCGGCATGGCGCGGGTCTCCGAAAAGAAAAATACCTGAGAACGTGGGCTGGTGGGCACGGTTCTCAGGCTGATGTTTCCAGTATGCGCGTTTGGCTGCATTAGACTGCAAAACGGCGGAGACTTTTTGCTGCGTGGAATGAGTGGGTTAGAGAGTAAGTGAAGCGAGTGGGCCTTGACGAGAAAGGCAGCTGCCAGCGGCTAGCTTCGCCGTGGCGGGGTGAAGCGCCGCGCGGGATTCTTTGAAAGGCAACCGCAGCGTCCTGTCAGGCGGCATCGGCTCATAGTCCCCCAGCGTCTGTCATCTTGAGCGAAGCGCAGCGAAGTCGAAAGATCTGCGGTTGCCTTTCTGACGCGGGCACGGGAGTTGGACGTTTATCATCCTGACCATGCGGGAGCGGAGCTATTTCACTTACATCATGGCGAGCCGGAGCCATACGCTCTACGTTGGCGTAACGGGCGACCTGCAGAAGCGCGTCTTCGAGCACAAATGGAAGGAGCATGACGGCTTTACGGAGCGCTACAACTGCGACCGACTGGTGTGGTTTGAGACGCACCAGGACGTCCGCGAGGCCATTGCGCGGGAAAAGCAACTGAAGGGCTGGCGGCGTGAGAAGAAGCTTGCGCTGATTGAGCGAACGAACCCGGCATGGGTGGACCTGAGCCGGGAGTGGTATGACGTGGAGCCCGCGGACCTGAAGCGGGCTACGGACCAGATGACTTCCTGATGCCGAATAGCAACCGCAGATGTTTCGACTGCGCTGCGCTTCGCTCAAGATGACAAGCGAGTGGTGTGGGGTCGCGATGACAGGCGTGCGGTGGGGGGTCGCGGGGTGGCAATGAAAAGGCCCCCGGGGGGTTCCGAGGCTTTTGCTCAATTGACATGGGTGTGGGGGGCATTTTTCAGGAGCAACCGCAGATCTTTCGACTTCGCTGCGCTTCGCTCAAGATGACAGGGATTTGGAATAGATGGCTGATAATGAAAAGCCCCGGACGAATCCGGGGCTTTTTGCGTGCTTGCGAAATTCCAGCTCGCTGACTGCTGCTCTCAGGCGGCTTTGGCGGTGAGGGCGGCCTTGGCCTGCTCGGCCAGCTTGGTGAAGCCGGCGGGGTCCTTGATGGCGATGTCGGAGAGGATCTTGCGGTCGAGCTCAATGCCGGCTTTCTTCAGTCCGCTGATGAACTGGGAGTAGCTGGTGCCGTTGAGCTTGGCGGCGGCGGAGATGCGGACAATCCACAGGGAGCGGAACTGGCGCTTTTTCTGGCGGCGGCCGGTGTAGGCAAACTTGAGGCCGCGCTCGACGGCTTCCTGGGCTGCCTGGTAGAGCTTGGATTTGGTAAGGAAGTAGCCGCTGGCTCTGTCGAGAATCTTTTTGCGGCGGTCGTTCCGCTTGGTACTGCGTTTTACGCGGGGCATGGGTGTTCTCCGTTTGGGTGGTGGTGGGGGTTACGCGGCTGGAGGCAGGAGAGCCAGCCATGATGGCGGGCCGGGGCCTCTTCACTCGCTCGTTCAGCGCCTGACTTCTCGGCGGGGATGGTGCGCACCGCCGGGGGCCTCTCCACTGAGGCCCAACCGCAATCAGGCGTAGGGAATCATGCGCGCGACCTTTGCGAAGTCACCGTCAGAGACAAGCACGATCTTGCCGAGCTTGCGCTTGACCTTTGGCGACTTGGACGAAAGGATATGGCGCGTCTTGGTCTGGCCCCGCTTGATTTTGCCGGTGCCAGTCTTTTTGAAGCGCTTTTTCGCGCCCGTATGGGTCTTCAACTTGGGCATTGTCTTCTCTTTACATGTCAGGGCAGAGGGGAGTCCTCGACCCAGGTTCGCCGGGGCACAGGGACTACCCTCTGCCTCACCCGGTGCGGGAGACGAACCTTCTCATTATAACGCAGGCTGGATTTTGCCGCCACGGGGGTCTGCGAGGGCCGGACCTGGATTGCCGGCCCGAGGGGAAGCGGGCCTGTTGGGAATCCACCGGCGGGAAGCGCAGATCAGGCTTGCGGAGCGGGCGCCTTGGGAGCGGCGGCCTGGGGCTGCGGCGGCGCTGCGGCGGGCTTGGGCCTGGGCGCATCCTTTTTTGTGGGCGCGAGAATGGCGTGGAGGATGGTGCCCTCCATGCGCGGCATGAACTCCACCAGTCCGGCCTCGCCAATGTCCTGGATGAGGCGGTTGATGATGTTGTAGCCGAGCTCGCGGTGGGCCATCTGGCGGCCGCGGAAGCGCAGGCTGGCCTTCACCTTATCGCCGTCATTCAGGAAACGGACCGCCTGATTTTTCTTGGTCTGGTAGTCGTGCTCGTCCACCGTGACGGAGAACTTGACTTCCTTGATGACGATGACCTTCTGCTTCTTGCGGGCGGCGCGCTCGCTCTTTTCCTTCTCGTAGAGGTAGCGGCCATAATCCTGGATGCGGCAGACGGGCGGGGCGGCGTTCGGTGAAACCTCGACCAGGTCCAGCCCCCGCTCGCGGGCTATTTTGAGAGCCTCAAAGGGCGGCAGGATACCGAGTTGCTCGCCGTTTTCGTCGATGACGCGAATCTCGCGGGCGCGAATACGGTCGTTGATGCGGATAAAGGACTTGGCCGTTCGTTTGTCGAGTGCGATGGTGCTCCTCCAGAGAGCCGTCGCTGCCCGCCTGCCCATTAACCGGCGCGTGTGGCGGGCGCACGGATGCACCCTGAGTATAGCATTGGCGCGGTTTGTCAGGCGGGTAGTTCTATCTCACAGGCGGCGGATGTGTGCAGGTGCGGGCGGCCGTGAAGGCGTGTGCCGACAGCACCTTCGAGCACGCCCTCGGCATGCAGCCCCGTCACGCGAACGGGCACGCTCCGGTTGGCGGGCAGCGCGGCGGCAAGCTCGATGGGCAAGAAGTTCTCAGTCATCGCCGCCGTGCAACCTCGTGCCGCAACCGCCGCCGGCGTGTGCAGGGTGAGGGCCTCAAGCGTGCTCCCGATGAAGGACCTTTGGTGCGTTTCACTCTTTTGCGCCGCCAGAGAACGAAGAGCCGCCATGCGCTCGTCCACGGCCGCGGGAGGGACCGGCTGCTCGGCGTGGAGCGCCCAGGCGCGGGTGTTGGGGCGCGGAGAAAACGGGAAGAGGTGGAGGTAGCCGAAAGGAAGCGCGCGGATGAAGTCGAGTGTCTCCTCGAACTCGCGGTCGGTTTCGCCGGGGAAGCCGGCCATGACATCTGCGCCGAGCGTAAGCGCCGAGCCGACGGCGCGGAGCAGGGCGTCAACCTTTTCAGCGTAGTGCCAGGGACGATAGCGGCGGTGCATGCGGCGCAGCACGGCATCGGAGCCGGACTGCAGCGGCAGATGGGCGTGGCGGGCGAGGCGACTGCCACCGTATTCGACGAGCAGCGCGATAAGTTCGCCGTCCCAGTCCATGGGCTCGATGGAGCTGAGACGCAGCAGGGGCAGATCGGTCTGTTGGATGATGTGCCGCACGAGGCTGGGCAGCGCACCCTGCGGATGGCCATCGGATGGCGCAAGGTCGCGGCCCCAGCGGCCGAGATTGATGCCGGATAAGACCAGCTCCCTGCCCCCGGCGGTGACAAATCCGCGCACCTGGGCGAGAATGCGCTCGACGGGCAGGCTGTGCGAAGGGCCGCGCGTCTGCGGAATGACGCAGAAGGAGCAGCGGTTGCCGCAGCCCTCCTGAATCTTGAGATTGGGCCGGGTTTGCGCGCCGGGATGGAGCGGCGTCTCTTCAAGGAAGGAATGCGCGAAGCGGTCGTCGGCAAGGACCATCGGCGGCGGACCGGTAGCGGCTTGCGCTGGGTGAATCTGGACCAGCGGCGACAGAGGTACGAGCAGATCGAGGGCAACGGCGGGCGCGAGCGCCTTGTGGCTGTTGCCGATGACGGCGGCAACGCCGGGCAGCGCGGCCAGTTCTTCCGGGGCACGCTGCGCATAGCAACCGGTGACAACGATGCGCGCCTCGGGATTGAGCCGGTGAGCGCGGCGGATGTAGGCGCGCGCAGCGCGGTCGGCCTCCGCGGTAACGCTGCAGGTGTTCACCACCACGACATCGGCCTGCGCGGCCTGGTGCAGGCCTTGCCCTGCGGCGACGAGCGCTGCGCCGATAGCCTCGGCGTCTGCCCGCGCGGCACGGCAACCGAAATTTTCGATGTGAAAGGGCACCGTGCGGCTCCGTCGAATGAAAGGGCGTGTCTGTTTCAGGGTAAAGTTGCGCGGAACGCGTGTCCAGCACGCGGAGGTGCATGGGCTGAAGCTCAAAGATTTTTGGCGTGCTGCAGACCGAGGGCGCCAACCGAAGAATCGAGGCGGCCAATGGGACGCGGTGACCCTGGATGGCCTGAAAAGAGCCACACCCTTCCGGGAAATGCCATAGACTCGAAGCCAGAGCCGCGCAGCGTAAGGCTCGCGGGAGAGCAAGAATGAACGAGAACGGCACGGAAGCGCGGCAGGGCAGAACTGACTGGGGCGGCTTGACGCTCTTCCTGGTTTCGGTTGGCGCAGTCGGCCTATGCCTGTGGATCGTTGCGCCGTTTGTTGCGGGCATGACGTGGGCGGTTGTTCTGGCAATTGTGACGCAGCCGGTGTATCGCTGGATTGCGGCGCGGCTGCGGCGGCCCACGCTGGCGGCGACGGCAACGCTGATTCTGGTGTCACTCAGCATTGTGGTGCCTTCCATGATGGTAATGGTGAGCGCGGGCAACCATGTGCTGGTACTGATGCGGAACGCCCAGAGCGGCGCATCGGAGCAAAACCTGCGCCTGTTTGTGGCCAGCCATCCTGCGCTGAACGGCGCGCTCAAATACGTGATGGACAACGTGGACATGGACGCAGCCACGCAGAGAGCCGCAGGCGAGGTGGCGGGGCAGGTGGCGTTGGTGCTGGGCAAGTCGATCTCCGCCTTCACGCAGGTGATCGTGATGCTGTTCCTGCTGTTTTTTCTCTATCGCGACAGCGATGCGGCCCTGGCGGCGGCCCGGCGCTTGATTCCTCTACGCGCGGATGAAACGGACTTTCTGCTGACGCGCGTGGAACTGGCGGTGCGGGCGCTGGTGCTGGGCCGCTTTGCCGTGGCGGCGCTGCAGGGGTTGCTGGCGGGGATTGCCTATGCGCTGCTGGGCGTGGGCGCGGCCACGCTGCTGGGCGCCTTGACGATGCTGTTTGCGCTGGTTCCAGCCGTAGGTGCGTTTGTGGTGTGGCTACCCGTGGTGGGGTATCTGTTTGCGATTCACCATTGGGCGCAGGCGTTGATTCTGCTCGGCGCAGGGTCTCTGGTGATCAGCACGCTGGACAACGTGCTCTATCCAATTCTGGTGGGGTCGCGGCTGCAACTGCACTCTGCGCCCATCTTCCTGGCGATGCTGGGCGGGGTGGTGCTGTTTGGAGTGAGTGGCCTGATTCTGGGGCCGATTGCTTTCAGCGTCACCGAGACGCTGCTGCAGATCTGGCGAGACCGCGGCGCGGGCGTCTCCCACGCGCCTGCGGTGGCCGCCGGCAGTGAGTGACCCCGCGCGCTGACGGGTTCACCCCGGCAAAAGCCGGTCGATGATTGGGCGCGAACCGGAATGGAAGTCCGCAAACCCGCGGCGGCCATTTGCGCTGCGTCCCGTCTCCGATGCGAGACGTTCCGCCTCTCTCGCGTGCACAATGCCTCCGGTATACTGGAGGTGCCCGCACATCTCTGCCGGTTCCGTAACCTCACGCATGGAGAATTCTGCCATCGACAGCTCATCCGCCACGGCGCTGGACGCGCCGAACGGCAGCACTCGGCAGATTCTGACCTTCACCTCGTTTACCTTCATTTGCTATCTGTCCATCGGCCTGCCGCTGGCGATACTGCCGCCCTATGTGCATCTGCGGCTGGGCTACAGCGCCGCTCTGGCGGGCCTGGTCATCAGCGTGCAATACATTGCCACGTTCATCAGCCGGCCATGGGCGGGGCGCATCTCAGACCACTCGGGTGCAAAGGTCTCAGTGCAGTGGGGCATGGCTGCCTGCACACTGAGCGGCGGGCTGCTATTGCTGGCGGCACTGCTGCATCGCCAACCCTCCTGGCTCAGCCTCGGCATCCTGCTGGCGAGCCGGTTGGCACTGGGCGCCGGTGAAAGCCTGGGCTCAACGGGCGCAACGTTGTGGGGCATCACGAGCGCGGGGCCGGAGCACACCGCCAAGGTCATCTCCTTTAACGGCATCAGCACTTATGGCGCGCTGGCGCTGGGGGCTCCGCTGGGCGTGGTGCTGGAGCAACACTGGGGCCTTGGCGCAATCGGAGTGTTGACGATCGCCGTGTGCGCGGCGAGCCTGCTGATGGCCAGCCTCAAAGCGCCGGTACCGGTAACACCGGGCGAGCACCTGCCCTTCCGCGATGTGCTAGTGCGCGTGACGCCTCACGGCATAGGGCTGGCGCTGGGCGGCGTAGGCTACAGCGTACTGGCCACATTCGTCACGCTGTTCTACGCCAACCGCCATTGGGACGGCGCAGCATTATGTCTGACCTCGTTCGGGATCGCCTTCATCGTGGCCCGACTCGCATTTATCAATACGATTAACCGTTTTGGCGGCTTTCCGGTCGGTATCACCTGCCTGTCGATCGAATCCGCGGGCGTGCTGCTGCTGTGGCGAGCCGGCTCGCCGTGGACGGCCTTTGCCGCGGCGGCGTTGACGGGGTTCGGCTTCTCGCTGGTCTTCCCCTCGCTGGGCGTGGAGGCGGTGAAGCGCGTGCCGGAGTTCAATCGCGGCACCGCGCTGGGCGTGTATACGGGTTTTTCAGACGTCTCATTCTTCCTCGTTGGCCCCACAGCGGGCACGCTCATCGGCATGTACGGCTACCCCAGCGCTTTCCTGTTCGCGCTGGGCTGCGTGCTCGCCGCGCTGGCGATTGTCGTGGTGCTGGCGCGCCTGCAGCAGGAGTGAAGCGAAGGGCAGGCTCGGCGGGAATGCGCGGTCTGCGCTTGAGCAGTCGAGCAGCATTTGCGATCTGCAGGCTTGGCCGCCTGGCATGTTCCAGGTTTCTCAATGGAGTCCAGGAAGCGGTCCGTGGGCTGGTATCGCGCCTGCTCCGACTAAGCGCGGAGATCGGGCGGCGCCCAGCGCGCGACCTTGCCCGGAGAGATCAGCCTCCACGCGGATTCGGGTGTTTTGAATTGGCAATCGCGCCGTCTGCTACACTGACGCCCAACGCGGCACGAAGGATGGGGCGAACCCATCCCGTGCGGCTGCCATCGACGCAGCAACCGCGAGAGCGAGCGCCACAGGGAATGCCTGTGTGCCTTTTCACTGCTATCGGGGAAGGTAGACGGCCAGCAGAGAGGCTGCGTCCGATGACACCTGCACCCCGTTTGCGGAGGGGACTCGATTGCGAACCTGCGTCCATGTTGTGAAAAGCGCCCTCCCGGAATGTACCGGAATCTGCCGAATCGTCATGGGACTGGCGAAACATCTCCGCCCCTTCGGATACGAGATTTCTGTGCTTTTCCTTGAAGACGGGCCGTTGATGACGACCGTGAAGGATGCGGGCTTTCCGTCGAGTTCGATTGCATGGACAGGCAAGCGCGGCGATCTGTCAGGCGCATGGCAAATGTGACGATGGCTGCGGACGCATCGAGCGGAGATCGCCCACCTGCACCACGGGGGAGGGGTGGTTCGGGCGGTATGCCGCTTTGCCGGCGTGGGCGCTGTGGTGCAGCATTTGCACGGCCGGATCAACGAGGCCAATGGGGTACAGGCATCAGAGTTGAACTTTCCCGCGCCGGATGCCGTCATCGCGTGTTCCCAGGCCGTAGCCGATTGCGTCCGTGGATATCGGGCTGAAGTCATCTATGCGGGCATCGAGACGGGTTCCCAACCCCCCGCTGCTGCGCCCCAGGCCGGGCCGCTCAGGCTGGGAGCTCTCGCCCGGCTGGTTCCGCTGAAGAATATCGAAGCCCTGATCGAAGCCACTGCCCTCCTTGCGGCGAAAGGTATTGATGTTCAGGCCGAGATTGCCGGCTCCGGCCCATCGGAATCTTCGCTGCGCGCGCTCGTCTTGAGCCTTGGTGTGAGCGAGCGGGTGCGCTTTCTTGGCTGGGACGCAGACGTGAAGAAGCTCTTGGCATCGTGGGATCTTCTGGTGATGCCGTCTCTTGAAGAAGGCTTCGGACTTTCCGCGCTCGAAGCGATGGCGGCGGGCCGACCGGTTGTGGCAAGCCGGGTCGGCGGTCTTTGCGAGCTGGTCGTCGATGGAATGACCGGAAGGCTTTTTCCTCCCGGTGATACGGACGCGCTGGTTCGGTGCATCACGGAGGCAGCGAACGATCGTCAACGGTGGGCGCTGATGGGAGCCGAAGGATGGAGACGTGCCCAGGCGCACTTTTCCACCGATCTCATGACGCGTCGAACTGTTGAACTCTACGACAGACTTCCGGATCGCGGCGCACCTCGCACCGAATAGTCTGATGGCTGGTGGCGGCCTGGCGTATCGATGAGCGAGCGGACTCTTGACGGGAGCACCAGTCGCATGGATTCTTTCCCCTACCCGTTGCTGGCCCGGAGCACTCCAGATGCATTCTTCCTCGCTCGCGGCGCCTGACATGACCCGCCACAACTTCTGCCCGTCGGTTTTTCATTCCCATTAAGCATCCTGCTGCTGTGCTGAAGACTCTTCAGCGGGCCAGCTTGCATATTTTGCCTTGTGCCGGGCTTACCCAATCCATACTCCAATCCTCGACTTCCTTTGCATGGATGAAGACCGTTTTGGGCGCGAGCCGGTCCAGATTTCACCGGAGGAAGATTGCCCGTCACGGCATCAACGAGCAGCCTTTGGCCTTTGACCGTTTCAACGTCCTCCGCGAGTCCAGCCTGCCGATCATCGTGCATACTCTTCAACAGGAGTGCGAACTTTTACCGCCGGGGGAAAGAGCCGCCACGTCGCGCAGCGGGCAGTGCCTGTCAGAACCGCAAACTCGCAATGATCGCTGGAGACACCATGCAAACTCGGCTAGGCGCTAAAGTAGCGACAGCTCCAACTGGAACGCCTGCCGCGACCGAGCCCGCATGGTTGCCGGCGATGTCCTCCCTGCTATCCTGTACCGGAACTCCGTCTAGATAACTCGTCACAACAAGTCAAGCATGACATCTTCATCACAATCGCAGCATGTGGGCTCCGCCGCCAGCGTGATGATCCGGGGCGCAAAGTCCTCCTGGGGCCTTCGTCTGAGAGAACTCCGGCGGCATCGCGAGCTACTGTACTTCCTTACCTTGCGAGATATCACGGTACGTTCCAGGCAGACGGCTTTAGAGTTGGATTGGGCTTTGATCCAACCTCGCGGGAACTATTACGAAGACTGGCCAGGCGCATTAAGGCCGCGTTTGGAGTGGATAACAGAACAGCTTGCGCCGCTCCCGGCTTCTTTCGCCGGGGTTCATCACAGGAAATGATGCACATGCAGCCTGACGGTTCTGAGAGACATGCCTGTCCGACCTCCGATTCCTTCGGAGGCAAGGCTGCTGTTCCCTATTCCATCCAGACCTAAGAGTCCGAAGCGGAGCTTCTCGGGATTGAGGCCGACTGGAACCGGCTCAGCGAAGCCGCCGCTTTCCCGAATGTGTTCACTACATTTGCCTGGTTCCGGATCTGGACCTTGCAATACATAAACAAGGATCAGCGCCAGCGCTTTCAGCCCTACGTGCTCGTCCTGCGGCAGGACGGAGAAGTTACAGGCATCGCTCCGTTCATACGCGTAGTTTCCTCCCAATTCGGCTTGCGCGTATGCAAGTTGGAGTTCGTGACACATTACGCAGACTATAACGAGCTTGTCCTTGGAGCAGAACCGGCCGACCAAACGCGGACTGTCATGGATTTTCTGGCGCGGAGAAACAAGGAGTGAGACATTGTTGATCTCAGGCAATTACATGCCACGCCGGAGGGGATAAGGCGGATCGAGGGCGCTTTGCGGCTTGCCGGTTTGGCGCATCGTCTTTTTTCAGAGAGAGTGCAATGCCCGTATATGACGATCGACGGCCCATTCTCGGAGATACTGGATCGCAGGTCAAGTCGAACGCGCAGCACCTTCCGAAGGATGCGATCCCGCCTGGAAGGAATGGCCGCAGAGGGTTTGCGTGTGCGTATTGTCGAGCAGCCGCATGAGGAGCCCGGGTTGCTCCAGAAGATGATTTCCATTGAGGCGCAGAAGCGCGTTGGCGGCAAGTTGACCTCTCCATTCCTCGGCCGCTACCCGGAAGCATTTTCATCCCTGTTCAGCACGCTGGGGCAGCGCGGATGGCTTGCCGTCGGCGTGATGGAGATGCGCGAGCGATTGCTCGGCTGGGAGCTCGTTTTTCGTTGCGGCAGGAAACTCTGGAGCTATCAAGGCGCATACGACCACGAATTTGCGCGCTTGTCTCCAGGCACCATGCTCCTTCCCGCCTTTATCGATTTTGGATTTTCTCGCGGCTTCACTGAGTACGATTTTCTGAGCGGAGAGGAATCCTATAAGCTGAAGTGGGCCACCGGCTTCCATAGGACGTACCGATTACTCCTATGGAATCAGCGCTGGATTTCGACCTTATGCGCCTTCGCCTATCTCAAGCTGCGGGCGCGTCAGCAGGCGCAAAATCAGCTGTCCTCGATGGACGACCCAATGCATGGGCAGTAGAAAAGGCAAGGCCAGAGCGCCGCAGGGACCTATGCCTTTGGAAGAGAGAGAGGTACAGTTTGCCGGAAGAGATTCCCCTGGAATTGGCTAAGAATCTCGCGTCTTATAACAATGCCGGAGCAGTCGCTGAATTCTCCGTCTATAAGTTATATCCGGAAGAAGAGTATCTGTTTCCTAAATACTACAAGTCGGGTGAGAGCATTCTGGATCTTGCCTGCGGAATGGGCAGAACGACCCTGCTGTTGCACGAGATGGGGCTGAAGGTGCGTGGCGTCGACCGTTCCGAGATCTTCATTGAAATAGCCAAGAGGCGATTGCCTTATCTGGATCTGAACGTCGGGAGCTATGACCACATCGAGGAGGAAGATTCCTCTTTCTCTCATATCTTGATCTCGTTTAACGGAATTGACTGCGCATATCCCGCCGCGCAAAGAGCCGCCGCACTTCGCGAGTGCGCTCGCGTTTTGAAACCAGGCGGCACTTTCATTTACTCGTCGCATAACCTCAAATCCCTTCATTGGATTTCTCCCTACTACCGAGGGCGCATGCGTTGGAAGCTACGCAACAGTATGAAAGCATTCAAGGAATGGGCCTACGTCTTGGAAGAAGACGAGTATTTGTTTTATGCATCGCCTGACTTTGTTGTGCGGCAAACCGAAAATGTTGGCTTGAAGTTGCTTGAGAGGAAGGGCTTTTCAAGGTTCTCGAACGAGCGAATTGATACTTACTTTTCCCCTTACGTCCATTACGCATTCACGAAACCTGCAGGCTAGACAGGACTCCAGATGACGAAGTTGTCCGTCGTTATTCCTACGTTTAATCGCCGATCGGTTCTTGAGCGTTCCCTGTCCGCGCTGCTGGACCAGGACCTTCCGGCCGAAGATTTTGAAATCATCGTTGTCGACGACGGATCGACCGATGACACGAGCGAACTATTGCGCGGCTGGAAGGCACATTGCGCCTTTCGCTCGCTGCAATCGCCGCATCGTGGCGCCAGTTCTGCTCGCAACCTGGGCATTCAGGCCGCTTCCGGTGACCTGATACTCTTCCTGGACGACGACCTCATCGGTGCCAAGGATTTACTCAGGCAGCACTGCGCATCGCATTCACTCTCTGAAGTGCGTATCGTAAACGGACGCATCCGTACAGCTCCCAATAGCGCGAAGACGGTCGTCCGGCACCTTACCGGGCTTGCGGATCCCGTATACCTTTCTATCGAGCCGGTCATGGATGCGCACGATCCCAAGTCCATCCCACCCGGTATCACCGTAATTCCTTCAATTGCGAATAGCTCCATGCCCAGGGACTTGCTGCTACGGAGCGGAGGCTTCGACGAGAAGATTCTTGCAGCGGAGGATTTGGAACTGAAGCTCCGATTGTGGAAGATGGGGGCATCATTTCGCTATCAACCGGCTGCTGTAGCTTACGAGCTCTATGACAAATCTTCGTGGCAGTACCTGTGGACTCAGGCTAGAGCATTGGGGGCCGGTGACATCCGCACCAGCCGCAAACATCCGGAGTACAGACCGTATTCAGCGCTCTCAACCTTGGGAACCACAGGTACCGCGAAAAGGTGGCTGAGGAGCGCATTGATGCGCTCTCCCGTATCGCCGGTCTGGTTCCTGGCTCTGCCCCTACGTCTGGAGAAGTGGTATTACCGGTGTGGCCCTTTGCGCAGCGCAGGCGCGCGTTTGTTCATTCTTGCGGCCAGGATTGCGCAACTGCGCAGCGCCTTGTCAGTTGCCGGTTCCTGCAAAGCGCTGAAGCAAGAGTTTGGCATTCTCTGTTCCGGACTCATGTATCACCACGTCGGGCCGTCACATCCTGGCACCTTTCGAGAGTTGACGGTGTCACCGAAGCAATTTGAGGGGCAGATCCGATGGCTCGCGCGCTGGGGTTACACCGGGATCAAACCCTCAGATTGGCTTCGCTGGCGGAGAGAAGGCACAGGGCTTCCCAGGAAGCCGATACTGATCACTTTTGACGATGCATACGCAGAGACTGCAGAATATGCCTTGCCAATCCTCCGGCGATACGGATTCGGAGCGGCGGTCTTCGTTGTGACGGAACGAATCGGCGGCACCAACACCTGGGACGAGGCCGAAGGCTGTGGCACGCTCCAACTGATGACTGCTGAGCAGATCCGGTATTGGGCCGCAGAAGGAATCGAATTTGGAGCGCACGGTCGGACTCATGCCGATTTGACCCAACTGCCTGCCGACAAATGCGCGGCAGAGATTGCTGGCAGTAAGAGTGACCTGGCGAACCTGCTTGGAGCGCTGGTGGTTTCGTTCGCATATCCTTACGGCCACGTCAGTGAGACCGTCCGCGAATTGGTTCGAGCGGAGTTCGACCTCGCGTTCGGCGTGGACGAGGGCCTGAATTGTCTTAGGGACGACCCGCATCTTCTGAAACGTAGATACGTCGGGCCGGATGATTTACTGCTTGACGTTGCCGTCGGTTTCCGCTGGAGAAGAGAAGCCAGGTGGCTCAGCGATCTGCGCATCAAATTGGGTTTGCGTTCGAGGCTCAAAAGGGCACTCGGGCGCCTTGGCGGAAGGTCATCGGATCGGAAATAGCCGGATCCGGACAGACCATGATTGAATGCCGGACCGCGCGGTGGAACAGGAGATCAAGCCGGAGTGGAAGAGCGCGCCGCCGTTAACGCTCGTCCGACGCTCCGCTGTCGCGATCATTTAAGAATCGTAAAGACAGGAACCCTGACAACTCCGCGAAGAGTACGCTTGGCGCCATTTCGATGTGCTTCACGCTGGGAGCGGCCTGGTGAAGGAACGCCGGATCGGAGCAAGCATTGCACATGCGGCTGGCGGAGCTACGCAGAGAACAACTGGCGGCACAGGAATCATGCACGCGGGTTGACCGCACACGCCGGGAGCCGCGAAAGAACCTACATTGTTGCTCCCGCTGCGGACGGTCCGCCGGTGTCGTGACAGGTTGCGGCTGGACCTGTCGACTTTTTGGCCAGCGTGTAGTTGTGCGTTGTGCTTCTCACCGCCGGTTTGTTTTGCAATCCGTTGAGGAGCTTGACGAGGCGAGCAAAGCCTTGCTCGCGGGCGGTCTTGTTGCCGGGGACAGTGTTTGCAGGGTCTTCTCCGGCACGCATGAAGCCGTGGCCGGCGCCATCGTAGGTCACCGGCTCATACATCTTACTGGCGGTCTTCATTGCCGCAATCGTGTCCGGAATGGTGGCGCCGATTCGAGCATCGTTGCCGGCATAGAATCCGTAAACAGGAGCAGTGATCGAAGTAACATCCGCGGGGCCCTGTCCATAGAAAACGAAGGACGCGGAAAGATCTTTGCGGTGAGCAGCGAAGGCGAATGACTTGCTTCCGCCCCAGCAGAACCCAACCGTAGCGACCTTGCCGTTGGCGGCAGGAATATGCTTTCCATAGTCGGCGGCCGCATCCAGATCGGCGTTGACGACGTCCGGATCAAGACCGGAAACGGCTTTGATCGTGGCATCCTGGCTGGGAAACGCGCTGGAGCCTCCGCCGTTGGGACCAACGCCTGAAAGCAGATCCGGCGCAACGACAATAAACCCTTGCCCCGCGAGTTCGTCAGCCATCTCCTTGGCCCAGTCGCTGAGGCCGAATATCTCGTGAATAAGAATGACGACGGTGGCTTTGTCTTTTACCTCGGGGTACACGACAAAGGCCTGTACGGTGCGGCCGCCGTGCTTAAGGGCAACGTACTCGTGATGGCGGGGAGATGCGTCGAGCCGGGCTCTGGCCCAGTCCTGCGCCTGGCTGGAAGCGGCAGCGAGTGGGAGCAGCAGAGCGGCAGTGAGTTTGACAACCTGGGGAATCGATATCGTCATGCGAACGAGTCTAGCCACAACAGCTAACGAATCGCAAGAGCCTGGCCACGGATGGATTTTTGGGGAAGACGCCAGATGGTGGCGGGTATCGGAATCGAACCGATATGAGATTGCTCTCGGAGGTTTTTGAGACCTCTGCGTCTGCCAGTTCCGCCAACCCGCCAATATCTCTATTAGACCATACAAAGGGCTGATCCGAAGACGAGCCCTTTCCATTGCCGCTCCGGGAATCAGCGCATTTTTAGTCAATCCGCTAATTGGCACACAACCACTCCTTAGCCCACGCTCAAACCTTGCGCGACTTGTATGCTTACCGATTGCGGCAGCAAGGCCGAATGACGCCGAGTGCGCACCGTCAGTCACAATCTTTGCCGTGACGTGGGCGACTATATCGACTCCCTGCTTGCGACCTGCTGCCAATACATCTAAAAATGATCATAGTGATTCCAGCGAGCAATCATCTCGAAGAAATGAATCGAGCAATCCCTCGGCCTAGCCCTGACGTGCAGGTACTTCGGGGTTCGCTCGTCCAATTAATCTCAAAAGAGTGGACGGCACACGTTCCTACAGCGCTCGGGGGTTCTCCGCTTGCCACTAGTCCTGAACAAACCTCGAAGGCGCGATTCATAGCGAATATGTATGCGCGCGCATGCTATTCCATGCTGCTTGTGAGCAGTTCCGGACCAATTCCAATCCGGGTTTCGGTTCGAGCATTATCGGGCATGGTGCAAAATCGAAGAACCGTGATTTGGCTAAGCTGCCGGGCGATTCCGATGCTCCACTACGTCATCCCTCGATCCACCCACCGCCGGATAGTAATCATGTCGGCTCTGATGGGAGCAATCGACGGCGTGCTGGATGAGGCTGCGCCTTGCGGCTATCGATCCGCTCTTCGGATCGCCTCTATGCTGAGCGATCAGCCCGAGGAAACCGTAGACCCAATCGAGAGGACACTTCAAAAATTGGCGAAATCCATTAGGCAGTTTGAAGACAACTGGCGCACAGAGTACTGGAGAACGGTCATCCTTCCAGCAGTGCAAGAGTATTGCTGCGCTGAGGTATCGGCTGTATCTGGAGCGATAGACGCAACGGGCCTCTCATTTCGTGGGGCAGGGATCGATGCCGCAATCAAAGGAATGTGGTATGCCATTGGACCCTCCGTCGGAGTGACATCCACAAGCGCGAAGCTTCCTCTTTCATCCTGGAACGCTGAGCAGAAATGGATGGCTGATACCTCGCTCTTAATGCAGATGATTGATGACTGGAGCGACCAAGATAGCGACAAAGGTTATCGACAAACACCCGTGTTAGCGGGCACTTGGACCCCTGGCTCCATAAGGGCGCTGTACCTCAGTACTGTCACCGATCTTGAAGCAATTCTCGATCACACGCGAATACTGAATCACTGTTTGCGAAGCGTGATCATCGATCTGTATCGGGACTATATTCATGCTGCGATTGAGGCGGTGGCCAGCGGGGTCGCGGCGTAGTCCTCCCGTCGTACCGTTCTCGCCAATGTCGCTCTAATTAGCTTCTAATTCAACCCCTCCGCCGCCGTCAGAAATCGCGCTCCTCTGCCGAAGACTCACCGTCTGTCCAACGCCCAGTTCCTGCGAAATCTTCATGCCCACTGCTTGTGGCTCAATTTTCTGCACTGCCGCTGGCTCTTGCTGGATCGCCATCGGGTGCGACACGTCGCGGCTCAACTCGTACCCCAGCGCCTTCGCGTCGTTCGTGTACATCTGCACATCACCCTGAGCCCGCGATGTCGGCGCAAGTCCTTCGAGTTGATGGCGTGCGCGCTCGGCCCCCTCACGGACAGCGGCTATGCACGATCACGTGGCTTGCGGATCGGAGCGGGCTCGAACAGTCCAAAGGATGCCCGTTGACCGCGAAGGAATCTTTCGCCTTGCCAACCGGCTGCCTCCGCTGTAGCCAAGTGCAAATCAAGTTTCGATGACTGCGGACCGAATGGCCTCCAGGATTGCCGCGGGGCTGGGCGGACAGCCGGTCACCGTTCGCTGCACGGGAATGACATTTGCAACCGCGCCACGGCTGGCGTAGCTCTTCCCAAACACTCCGCCGCAAGCTCCGCAATCGCCCACCGCGACAACGAGTTTGGGGTCCGGCATGGCATCCAGAGTACGTTTCAATGCCTCTTCCATGTTCGCGGCGACTGGACCCGTGACGAGCAGAAGATCGGCATGTCTGGGGCTCGCTACGAATTTTATGCCGATACCTTCGATGTTGTAGTAGGGATTATTGAGTGCCTGAATCTCGAGTTCGCATCCATTGCAGGAGCCGGCATCGACATGGCGAATGCAGAGAGCGCGGCCCAGGATATTTCTCATATCCTTCTGCAGCCTATCCATTGCGGGCGAAGCGGACGCCGGAGCAGGAAAGGTCTCAGTCAATATGCCCGTGCGTATCATGCGCGATAGCGTGTTAATCATGCTTGCCTCATCCGTCATGTCCGCTGTAGGACAGGTTGAAGGATTTGTTGATCAATGGAAAATCAGGCACGATGTTGCTGAGGATTGCGTATTCGATCAGAGGCCAGTTCTGCCACGAAGAATCGTGTGCATGGCAACGGCGGATGGTTCCGCCGGGTCCGCTTTCGAGTGCGATGATCACCGGACCGCGCCAGGATTCGATCAGGCCGAGTCCGAGGCGACCCGGTTCGGCCAGCGGGCAATCTGCCTGTACCGGCCCTGCAACGGAGTCCTCAAGAATCATGCGGCAGAGCCGAAGCGATTCGAATACCTCGTCAAACCTCTGGTAAACGCGCGCGGCGACATCGCCCGTGGATTGCATTACGAGGTTAGGCTTCATCCGGTCATAGGGCGGCCATGGATGATGCACGCGTAGGTCGAGAGGAACGCCGGAGGCGCGTCCGGCCAGGCCGACTGCGCCGAGTTTTACCGCCGATTCCCTGCTCAAAGTTCCTGCTTCGCGAAAGCGATCCTGGAGGCCTGCATGGTTATCGTAGATGACGCGCAGACCGGAAACTCTCTCCTCCAGCACCAGATAATGATCGAGAAGTAGCCGAGGCGCATCCTCGGGTAAGTCTGTTGCCACTCCACCCGGCTGGACGAAGTCAAGCAGATAGCGCGCTCCAAAGGCTGCTACATTCATCCGCAGAAGGTCCTCTTTCATGCGCGAGAATTGGGTGAGTCCAAAGGCAAATCCGGCGTCATTGCCCAGCGCTCCCAGGTCACCCAGATGATTCGCCAGCCGCTCGTGCTCCAGTGCAAGCGCGCGCAGGTTGGCGGCTCGCGGAGGACAGCCGGTATGGGTGATGGCCTCCAGCGCAGCACAATAGGCCCATGAAAAGGCGACGGCAGAATCGCCGGATAATCGCGCTGCAAGGCGGTGCCCTTCCGCTTGCTGCATCTGCTCAAATCGCTTCGAGACGCCTTTATGCGTATAGCCAAGGCGTTCTTCAAGACGAAGAACTTTTTCACCGACCACTGAGAATCGAAAGTGCCCAGGCTCGATGGTGCCGGCGTGAACCGGCCCAACGGCGATCTCGTGGACGCCGTCGCCTTCTACCTGGACAAACGGATATGGCTGCGAGTCGATGGCAAACTGCCGGCTTGCGTCGAAGTCCCTTCGTAACGGAAACTCAGACCGCGGCCAACCCCCATGACGCAACCAGCCGCGATGATCGGGTTCCATGCTTGCTATCCCGAGCAGATCGTAGACCGCGCGCTCCATATGCAAAGCACAGGGAAACATCTCCGCAAGGCTTGGGTAAGTCGGAGTTATACCATTTTCCATCGCATGTTCCAGGACCTCGATCCCGTCATCGAGGAGGTA
>JAJZGF010000064.1 GCA_021805025.1 Acidobacteriota bacterium | reverse complement strand
GAGAACGCGCCGCTGGCGGCGTTGCCGCGGGTGTCGGCCTGGGGCGTCTGCATGCCGGCGCCGAGCTGCGCGAGGAAGGTGAAGTTGCGGCCGTTCAAGGGCAGCGCGTTCACTTCCTGAGAACCAATCACCTGGCCGACCGAGGCTTCTTCCGTCTGGAGTTCGGGCGGCGCAGTGCTGACCTCGACGGTCTCACTGGCTTGTCCAAGCTTGAGCTGCACGTTGACCTGAAGCACCTGCGCGACCTGCAGCGTCAGGTTCTTCTGTGTCGTGGTGGCAAAGCCGGGAGCGGTTACGGTCACTGTGTAATGGCCAATGCGGAGCGGCGAGAAGGTGTAACTGCCGCTGGCGCTGGACTTTGTTTCAAGCGTTAAGCCGACGTCGGTGTTTTTCAGGGTGACCTGTGCGTTGGGCACAACAGCGCCTGAGGTATCGAGCACGGTACCTGTGATGGCTCCTTCGTCTACCTGGCCAAAAGCGCTTCTTCCCTGCAACAGGACGAAGCACAAGCATGCAAGGGCTGCGCCAACTGCCACGCGCACCCAGCGATTTGTGTTGCGATCACGGCTCATTCCGAAACCTCCGACACTTAACTTTCTTCGCATCACTTTGGGACGATTTTCTTTGGATCGAGCCCGCCCCTGGAGCAGCCGGCAATTTGTAAACCTTTTCATACACGTTGCTCGACTTCGACGGAACATTAGTTTATCCAAAATGTTTTTGTCAACCAAAAGTTTGAGCAATTAGTCAGAGATTCGATGGAGCAGGCCGCGCCGGCCAAGGACCGTGGCTCGTTCGATGGGCAGTGATCGCCATATAAAGCATTTATAATGCTATAGTTGCAACTAGAACCCGTGCGATCGCTCTTCTCCGGGCGGGGCTGGCCTGCGCAGTGCTCAAAATTCTTGTATTGAAACTCAGATACCGCGGGGCCGGGTCTGTTCCCCGGCTGGAGGCAGGCCGGAGGGGGCTGGGACCCGGCTGCTCGGCCCGTGCCTTTCGAGCGAACCGGATCACGCTCCCCGATTCCGGGGCTGGGTGCGGCAGAGCCGGTCGAGTGCTATGATGCGAAAAACCTGAGAGGTTCCCGGGATCAACTGGCATCATGCTTAGGCAGCGCGATCAAAACGCACTCATTTCCCGGCGAACTTTCCTGAAGGGCCTGGGGCTCACCCCGGTAGTTCTTCGTGCGGCCCCGCTGATGGGTCTCCATGGGGCACTTGGCGCGCAGGCAAGGGCAGCAACGAGCGAGATGCCCATGGCGCTGGCCGATGCGCGGTACACGCCTCACTACCCGACGGAATCGCCTCTGGCCGATCTGCTGCGCCTCGTGCCTCCGGGTTCGGACCAATACATCACAGAGCGATACGCGTTTGAAATCGAGAAGATCTTCGCGCGATGGAGCGAGAATTTGCGGGGATCCGCGCGCGATCACGCAGCGCCGCTGGAGTGGATGGAGGCCTCGCTCGATGCGACGTTCCTGGGCGGAGGGAACGAGCGGAAGATCCGCTCCACGCCCGGAATCGACGTTTTCATCCGGACGTTTGCGCCCGCAGCTGAGGTGAGCCGCGAGCGTTTTGCGGAGGGACTGAGGGATTGGCTGAAAGAGCTGGAGACCATCAAGACCGCTGAGTTCGAAATCTACGCGATTGAGGCGCTCGAGGGCGCGGCGTTGAGCGTTCAGACGCGGATTCGATATGACCTGGTGGCGAAACGACAGGATGGTCAGCTGGAGGAGCGGGTTGGCTCATGGCTCATCCACTGGAAAAACAGCGCCGCACAAGGTTGGAAGGCCCTGCGGTGGGAAGTGGATGCAGAGACGGTCTCGATTCTGGCGGGCCAGGCATTTATCGATGTAACCGAGAGCGCGCTGGGCAGGACTGACTCGTACAGAAACCAGTTGCTCCACGGCGCCGACTACTGGCGCACCACGCTGGATGGCGCTGTGGGCATGGACCTCTACTGCAATAACGGCCTGGCCATGGGCGACTATGACAATGACGGATTTGACGATCTGTATGTGTGCCAGGCGGCGGGGCTGCCGAACCGGCTGTATCACAATCGCGGAGACGGCACGTTTGAAGACGTGACAGAGCGGGCGGGAGTGGGCGTTCTGGACAATACCGCCTCTGCGCTGTTCGCTGACTTTGACAATCGCGGCCTGCAGGACCTGCTGGTGGTGTGCGGGACAGGACCGCTGCTGTTTCGCAATCAGGGAGATGGCACCTTCGTGCTGAAGCGCGATGCGTTCAAGTTCAAGCGGCCTCCGCAGGGCACCTTCACGCACGCGGCGATTGCGGACTACGATCGCGACGGGCGCGTGGATATCTACTTCTGCCTCTACATGTATTACCTGGGCCTCGATCAGTATCACTATCCCATTCCCTACTACGACGCGCGCAACGGGCCTCCCAACAGCCTGTTCCACAACGAAGGGAACGGCACATTTGTGGAGATGACTGAAGCCGCGGGGCTTGATGTGGAGAACAACCGGTACAGTTTCTCCTGCGCGTGGGGCGATGCCGACGGCAACGGATTGCCAGACCTGTTTGTCTCCAACGACTTTGGCACTTCGCAGCTCTACCGCAACAACGGGAACGGAACATTCACCGATGTTTCCGCGCAGGCGGGTGTGGAGGGCGTAGGAGCAGGAATGGCCTGCTGCTGGGGCGACTATGACAATGACGGCCGCCAGGATGCGTACGTGCCGAGCATGTGGGAAGCAGCGGGACAGCGGGTTGCCGGACAGCCCCAGTTTCATGCGAATGCGCCGGCGCAAATTCGGGAGCTGTATCAGCGTCATGCGCGCGGCAACGCACTGTATCGAAACCGGGGAGACGGGACATTCAGCAACGTCGGTCGGGCGGCGGGCGTGGAGATGGGCCGCTGGTCGTGGTCCTCTGACTTCCTGGACTTCGATCACGACGGCTACGCCGATCTCTATGTCGCAAACGGCTACATTACAGGCGCCAATCATGAGGATCTGGCAAGCTTTTTCTGGCGGCAGGTGGTGGCGCGATCCTCAGACGACGCAACGCCCGCACTGGCCTACGAGCGCGGATGGAACGCGATTAACGAACTGGTTCGCTCTGACTACTCGTGGCATGGAAGAGCAAGAAATGTTCTGTTCGCAAATAATCACGACGGCACTTTCTCAGAGATTTCCGGCCCTTCCGGACTGGATTTTCTTGAGGACAGCCGATCCTTTGCGCTGGCTGATCTGGACCATGACGGCCGGCTCGAAGTGGTCCTCAAGAATCGCAACGCTCCGCAACTGCGCGTTGTGCATAACGCGATGGAGCAGGTTGGAAAGTCAATCTGTTTTCGGTTGCGAGGCAGGAACAGCAATCGGGATGCGATAGGAGCATCCGTGACGGTGGAGGCGGGTGAACTGCGCCAGACCAAATATCTGCAGGCAGGAACCGGCTTTCTGGCGCAACACACCAAGGAGCTTTTCTTCGGCGTAGGCACACACGAAGGATCGATTCGCGCAACGGTGCGCTGGCCCAACGGAAGCTCGCAGGTCTTTGAGAATCTGGCTGCAAACCAGCGAATTGCGATTGAAGAGGGCTCGCAGGCCGTGCAAGCCAAGCCGTTCGCAAAGACACCGGCCCCTTTCGAGAAGCCGTCTCTTACGCAAACGGGTGACTCGCTGCCCACCACGGTGGGTACATGGCTCATTGAGCCGCTGAAGGCTCCGGAGTTCTCACTGCCGGATCTTGCAGGGACATCGCACAGCCTGAAAACCCTGCGGGGAAGCTTCGTGCTGCTCACCTTCTGGTCTGTGAACGCCCCCGTGAGCCTGCAGCAGTTGCAATCCCTGCGCGGAGAGAAGCCCGCATTTGATCGAGGAGGCCTGCGCGTCCTTGCCGTCAACGTGGACGAACAGCCCGACGCAGACGCCGCGCGGACGTATGCGGCGCAGAAGCACTTCCCTTTCCCGGTGCTGTTCGCGACGACGGAGATGGCAGGCATCTACAACATCATCTATCAGCATCTGTTCGACCGTCGCAGAAATCTCGGCCTTCCGACTTCGTTTCTCATCGACGGCGAGGGCATGATTGTGAGGGTCTATCAGGGCCTCAACGATTCGGCGCAGATGGCTGCGGATCCGCGACAAGTGCCCGCAAGCCCGGAAGCGCGCATGGCGAAGGCGCTTCCCTTTCGCGGAATGCTTGTGCAGGATGCCTTTCAGCGCAACGACTTCACGTATGGCGTAGCAATGTTTCAGCATGGATACCTGGAGCAGGCGTGGGACTCGTTTCAACAGGTGATTGCCGCCAAACCCAATGACGCCGACGCATACTATAACCTTGGAACGCTGAGCCTGCGCAGGAACAATCTGGAGGCGGCCGCCGGGTATCTGCAGAAGACGGTGGCGCTGAAGCCCGATTATCCGGAGGCGTGGAATAATCTTGGCATGATGGCGGCACAGCAGGGACGGGCGGATGAGGCCATCTCGGACTTTGAGCGCTCACTGCAATTGAGGCCGGGCTACGCCATTGCGCTGCTCAATCTGGGGAATGTGTACCGGAGGATGAAACAGTTTGATAAAGCTGCGACTTACCTGGACCAAGCCATGCGTGAACAGCCCGATGATCCGGAGGTCAGCTATAGCCAGGGCATGCTTTACGCGCAGCAAGACCAGTTAGAGAAAGCGGAAGAGTTTCTGACCAGGGCCATCAGTCTGCGGCCTAACTATCCCGAGGCGCTGAACAATCTTGGAGTCGTCTACGTTCGCGAGCAGAACTATCCGAAAGCGATGGATCAGTTTCAGGCAGGAATCAAGGTGGCGCCGAGTTATGGGCAGTCGTATCTGAACCTGGCCCGGCTTGACCTGATGTTGAACGAAAAAGAAAAGGCACGTTCGGTTCTCGAGCAGATGCTGCAAGTACTGCCCGAGAATGCCGAAGCGAAGCGGAATCTGGAAATGCTACGATGAAAGCCCCGAAAAACCTCGCGAACGCAACAAGCCTGCGCCATGGAAGACAGAGGAGCGGTGAAGCGATGGCGCAGCGTTTGCGCGTTCCATTCTTTGCCGGTCTTCTTGTCTGCAGCAGCCTCTGCGCCTGCTTTGTGTGCGATGCACAGCAAGGACCATCCCATGCGACTACCGACTTCAGCGAAGCGCAGGAGTTGCTTCAGCAACACCGATTGAACGAAGCCAGGACGGCCGCGATGGACGCGCTGACGCTTCATCCATCGAGCGTGGAGGGGTATAACCTGCTCGGCATCATCAACGACGAAAGGATGGACTATCAGGGAGCTCTGGAGGCCTTCCAGAAAGCACTGACGCTGGCTCCCCATTCCATCAAGACGCACAACAACCTGGGCAGTCTTTACGCGGAAACCAAGCACCTGGATCTGGCCGAGCAGGAGTTCAAGACGGCACTCCGCATCAACCCTGCGGACCAGGAGGGAAACTATAACCTCGGAACTCTGCTGATGGTGAAAGGCGATGCCGCGGGAGCCATCCCGTATTTGGAACGGATTCATCCGCAGACCGTTGCTTCGCGGTTCAACCTGGCGCGGGCTTACTTTCAGCTCCATCGCGCTGCGGATGGGCTACGCATGGCGAATGATTTAGCCGAACAGGCGAAGGATCAGGTGCGAGTTCAATTTTCGCTGGGAGTCTTTCTCGCTTCGCAAAAGCAGTATGCGCCGGCGCAACTGGCGCTGGAACGGGCAGACGCGCTGCAACCGGAGACGTTCGAGACTCTTTACAACCTGGGAGAGGTCTATCTCCGCACCGGACAGACGGCCAAAGCGGACCTTGCGCTGAACCGCGCTCTGAAACTGAAGCCGGAGTCGGTTGACGCGCTTTCTTTGCTGGCGCAGTCCTACTCCAGCCAGTCGCGACCGCTAGACGCGCTGGATGTGCTGTTGCGGGCGCACAAGCTTTCGCCGGAAAATCCGGACGTGATGTACCAGATGGCCCAGGTGAGTATGTCGCAAAGCTACTTTGAAGATGCGATTCCTCTGCTCGAAGATGGATTAAAGGTCGCCCCGAACCGCGCGGAAATGCTTGCCGCGCTAGGCGAGAGTTACTTCATGGCCGGGAAGGTGGATAAGGCCATTCAAGAGTTCAACAAGCTTGTCGCGGTGGAGGGATCCGCGCGCTCCTATGCTTTCCTGGGGCTTTCCTACCGCAACTTAGGGCGTTTCGACGAGGCAAAGAGTTACTTCGACAAGGGCTTGAAGCTTGATCCGAAGAATACCTTATGCCTCTATAACCTGGGTTTCATCGCGGAACGGCAAGGTAACTCTGCAGGCGCCGAGTCTTATTTTCAACAGGCACTTGCCATTAATCCAAACTTTCCGGAGGCGCTGCTGGAGCTGGCCAACCTGCGGATTGTCGCGCACAGATTCGCGGAGGCGGAAGTGCTGCTTCGCAGGTATGTGCAGGCCAGCCACGATCCTTCCAGCGGCTTCTACAAGCTTGCCATGGTCGAGCGCAGCCTGCACGAGACGGCTGCGGCAGAGCGCGACCTGAACGTGTTCAAAACGCTCTCAAAGAATTCCCAGGGCGGGCCCTATCCGTATGAGCACCTCTTTGACTATCTGAATAACCGTTCGACGCTGAGCCAGAATGCGCGCAATGAACTGGATTTGAATCAGGTCGTCGAAGAGGTCAAGAAGCATCCAGAGCAGCCACAGGATTTGTATCTGCTGAGCAAGGCCTATCTGAAGCTGGGAAGGATAGACGATGCAAAGGCGACCATTCGGCAACTGGATGAGTTAAGCGCGAGCGATTATCGAACGCTGGCTGGAACAGGAGTACTGCTGGCAAGTTTCAGACTTTACAGCGATGCCATTGCGCATTTTCAGCAAGCCCTCGCAGTCAATCCGAATTCGGATGACATCAAGTTTGACCTGGCGAACGCTTACTTCAAGCAGAGATCGTATGCGCAGGCGCTTGCGACGGCGAAGCAGGTGTCGGCCCCGGCGCAAACTGATGACGCTTATCTCTCATTGGTTGGCGATATCTACGCTCATCTCGGAGACACTACTTCGGCGATGCATATCTACCGGGATGCGATGACGCGGAATCCCGATAACGATGGAGCCTACCTTTCCCTTGCGCTGCTGGAGTTGCGTACGGGAAACCTGGCCGATGCCAAGGCGACCTTGAGACAGGGCCAGGCCAGGATCCCTGCCTCAGGGAAATTGTTCTGGGGGGCGGGCTTGACTGCGGTTATCGAGGGCAAGGCCGATGAGGCAACTGCAGACTTCAATCGAGCGATCGACCTGATGCCCGAGTGGCCCGGCGCCTATTCGACCCTGGGGGTCTTCTACTTCCAGACTGGCCAGATTGCGAAAGCACGAGAAGTGTTGAACCGCTTCAGAGACAGCAGCGCCAGCGGCAGTCTTGAAGTGAGTCAGATAGAAGCGGTCCTGGATAGAGCTTCAGCCTCATCGCCGCCCGCTGACCGCACAATTACCGCCGCTGATAAGTCACAACTTCTGCAGTTAGCCTTTTCACTCGCGGATCGAACGCTATGAGAGAACGCGCGGGCGGTCTGCATCGCAAATCTGTACGGCAAGCGGGCGCTGACGGCGCCTCGTGGAGAGGGCTGGCAATTGGGCGGGATGGGTTGAGCCCAGAGACTCGCGCACGGGAGATGGAGTGCCCCTGTTCCTGCGCGCTGCCCCGAAGAGAGCCGCGCAGATGGGACTTTGCCTGGCTCCTGGTCCGGCGTGCGCTGGCGCTGCTTGTCTTTTTCGTGATCGCCGGGGTTGGGCATTTTGTCGTGGGCCAGAAGACAAAGGCGGCAGCCGACACAGCCATTCCGGTCCATTTCACAGACATTCGCAAGGCCGCGGGAATCGATTTTGTGCAGGATTCCACCGAGAGCTCAGAGAAGTACTATCTGGAGACGATGGGGACCGGCGTGGGGTGGATTGACTATGACCAGGATGGTCTGATGGATATCTACTTTGTGCAGGCCGGCGCAACCGATGCTTACAAGCCTGCGAAGCCGTTGCGCTCTGCGCTCTACCACAACAACGGCGATGGAACGTTTACGGATGTGACTGCCAAAGCCGGTGTGGGTGGCGAAGGTCACTATGGGCAGGGTGTTGCGGTGGGAGACTTTGACAACGATGGCTTTCCTGATCTCTACGTAACGGGATATGGGCGGGCCATTCTTTACCACAACAACGGAAATGGGACCTTTACGGATGTGACGGCGAAGGCAGGCGTGGCTGATGCCGGTCAATGGTCGACCAGCGCGGGATGGTTTGACTTTGACAAAGATGGCTGGCTGGACCTTGTTGTGACCAACTATCTGGACTGGAGTCCGCAAAACAATCTGTGGTGCGGCGAGCGGGCCGCCGGTTATCGGGCGTACTGCAATCCGAATAACTACAAGGGACAGCGGATAAAGCTCTACAGGAACAACCATGACGGGACGTTTACCGATGTCAGCGATAAGTCAGGGGTAGGATTGCCGGAGGCCAAGGGGATGGGCGTGGTGCTTGCCGACTTGAATAACGACGGCTGGACCGACATTGCCATCGCCAACGATACCTGGCCGAACTTCTATTTCCAGAACAACCACGATGGAACCTTTTCCGACGAATCGCTGCTGTCCGGGATCGCCGCGAGCGAAGATGGGCGGTATGAAGCGGGGATGGGCATTGATGCGGCCGATATGGATGGCGACGGACTGCTCGATGTCTACATCACGCATCTTGACTTTGAGTTGAATCGCCTTTACCACAACAACGGCGATGGAACCTTTACAGATGTGACTTACTCCTCAGGGATCGGGAACAAGGCCATCACGATGAGTGGTGTTGCCGCCAAGTTTGTTGATTATGACAACGATGGATGGCCTGACATCGTCCAGGCGAACGGCGCGATGGTGGATAACGTGGCCCTTTATCACAGCGAGGTGACTTACAAAGAGCCGCTGTTGATGTTCCACAACCTGGGCAGTGGGCATTTTGAAAAAACGTCGGAGGCGATGGGCCCGGACTTTATGCGGCCGGTTGCAGGACGAGGGCTTGCGACAGCGGATTTTCTGAATGACGGGGCGATGGGAATCGCCGTAATCTGCCGGGGCGAATCTCCCGAGCTGCTGCGCAACGACGGCGGCAATGCGAACCACTGGCTTGAAGTATTGCTGATCGGTACGAAGTCCAACCGGGATGGAATCGGCGCATCGCTCAAACTGACATCCGAAAGCATGGTGCAGGTGCAGCAGGCCAAGGGCGGATCGAGCTACATGTCTTCGAGCGACCCGCGCATCCATTTTGGCCTGGCAGGGCATACGAAGGCCGATTCGCTGGTGATCACGTGGCCCAGCGGCCATGTGGATAAGCTCATGAACCTGCCTGCCGATCAGATCATCGCCGTCAGGGAGGGAGTCGGCGTTGTACCGCACCCGTTCCCGCGAGTTCCGCGCCGGTAAGGCTCCCTGCGCTGTGAGGCGGACGCGGAGCCGCAACTTTCCAAGCTCCGGTCGCGCTCTCTATAATTCCGTCATCCCATGATCCTTCCGCGCAGGCGCTTTCTCGAAACTTCTTGCACGCTGCTCGGCAGCGCGCTGCTGGATGTGCTCACTACTCCGCTGTGGAAGAGGAGTGGGCCACTCCGCGTAGAAGCCGCGGTGGCAACCACTCCTGATTCTCCGGTTCAGTTTGTCGATGTTGCGGAAAAGGCCGGCTTGACCATTCCCAACGTGTGGGGCGGCATCGACCACAAGCGCGTCATCATCGAGACAAAAGGCAGCGGCATCGCGTTCTTCGACTACGACCAGGACGGGTGGCTTGATATCTACCTGTCCAATGGAAGCCGGCTCGACGCTCATTGGCCGGCGGGCAAAGAGCCCACGACACACCTCTACAAGAACAATCGCGACGGCACATTCACCGACGTCACAGAGCGATCCGGGTTGGCGCGAACCGGCTGGCAGACGGGGATATGCGTCGGCGACTACGACAATGACGGATGGGATGATCTCTTCTGTACGTTCTGGGGTCATAACATCCTGTTCCGCAACAATGGCGATGGAACGTTCACCGATGTGACGAAGCGGGCGGGGCTCGACCAGTCGCATGGACGCTGGGGTACAGGGTGTACGTTCCTCGATTATGACCGGGACGGCCATCTGGATCTGTTTGTATGCAACTTCATCAAGCTGGACCCCGACAAGCCGCTGAGTCCGGCGGATATGAGCTTCTGCCAGTGGAAGGGAATTCCGACCATGTGCGGTCCGCGGGGCCTGCCCGGTGAAACCGACATTCTCTACCACAACAATGGAGACGGGACGTTCACGGATGTGTCGGAGAAGGCCGGCATTCTGAAGCCGGGACCACGCTACTCGATCACGGCCGTCTCTTACGACTTTGACAATGATGGATGGCCGGATATTTATGTGGCTGTTGACTCAGAGCCGAGCATGCTCTTCCAGAACAATCACGACGGCACCTTTACCGATATTGCGGTGCTTGCCGGATGCGCCTATAACGACGACGGGCATGAGCAGGCCGGGATGGGAATTGGCGTGGCCGACTATGATTGCGACGGCTGGCTCGATATCTTCAAGACGAACTTTGCGGACGACACGTGCGACCTGTACCACAACAACGGCGACGGCACCTTCAGCGATGTTTCGTTCAGCGCAGGCGTCGGCATCAACAACAGCTATGTAGCCTGGGGTTGCGGGTTCATTGATTACGACAACGACGGCTGGACAGATATTGTGCAGGTGAACGGTCACGTATACCCGGAGGTAGACAAGTACAACTTCGGCGAGACCTTCAAGAATCCTCGACTGGTGTACAAAAATCTGGGTAATGGACGGTTCCAGGATGTCTCTGCGGGGATGGGGCCTGGAATTACGGAGCGTTTTTCCAGCCGCGGCGCGGCGTTCGGGGACTATGACAACGACGGGGGCATGGACATCCTGGTCCTGAATATGAACGAACTTCCGTCGCTGCTGCATAACATCGGCGGAAATCGTCAGAACTGGATCAAGATCAAATTGATCGGCACCAAGTGCAATCGAACTGCGATTGGCGCAAGAGTGCGTGTGGTGACCGGCAAGCACGCGCAGATTGACGAGGTACACAGCGGAACGAGTGTCATGTCGCAGAACGATCTCCGTCTGCACTTTGGCCTGGGATCGGCGGAAGTCGTGGACTTGATCGAAGTGAAATGGCCCACTACGCAGAAGGTGGAGCGCTTCACAAATGTGAAGGTCAACCAGATTCTCACCATTCGCGAGGGCAGCGGGACCTATATCCCGTTTTCAGTCAAGACCGGTAAATAGGCGCCCGCCACGAGGATGACGGATCGACGTACACCGTGTGGACACCGATCACGGGACGCGCAATCATCGTCGCACGTTGCAGCAATGCTCAGGGCGCTTCAGCCCTGCCCTGAGGCGCAGGCGGAGTGACAAGGAACTGCTTGATCTCTCGACGCTGCCGGTCCACTTCCGCGGCTTGCTGCTTTCTGATTTCATCGTGCAAGGCGAATTGCCTCGCAGCTTCGTCCCGCTGGCCCAGGCGATCGTAAGCCACGCCGAGCCGATAGTAGGCTTCGCTCAGTTGCGGATTGGCGCGAATTGCCTGGTGGTAATCGTCGATGGCAGCCTTGTAATCCTTTTGTGCCGCCTTGAGGATTCCGAGTTGGAGATACGCGTCAGCGCAACTGGGATCGATGGCCACTGCCCTGGTGAGCTGGGTCTGGACTTCCATCAGGGTCGGCGCGTCAGGAGAAACAGCGTGCTGCTTCAAGACCGCCATTCCATAGAAGTAGTGGGCCAGAGCATTGCCTGGCTCCAGTTGCACAAAGCGCGCGAGCTTCGGTTCCACACATGGCAGCGGATCCGGAGCGGCAATATCAATTTTGCCCATGAACAGATACGCCTCGGGATCGGCCGGATTAAGGTCGGACGCTTCGCAGAGGCGCTGCGCCGCATCCTCATACAGTGCGCCAGCGAAGAGCGCGCCGCCTAACGCAATCAACATGCGAGAGGAGTGAGGAAAGGCCTGCACCCCCTCCCCAAAGACCTGCCGTGCCTGCAGGACGGCGCGATGGAGAAGCAACTCGGATCCCCAGGCAAAGTAATTCTGCTCGGTGGGATCGAGCTGCGCAGCCTTCTCGTACTCATGCACGGCAGCGAGCGGATCGCCCGATGCCTCATCGATTTCCGCCGCAAGGCGGTGCAGGTCGGCGGTATTGCGCGCTGCAAGAAGGTTTGAGAGGTGGCTGCGAGCCTGCTGCAGGTCAAGCACATGCAGGCAGGCTTCAGTCAGGTCATATTCATTGTCGAAATTTGTCGGTTGCAGTCGAAATGCAGTCTGAAGGAGCGGCAACGCTTCGCTGAACCGCGCCTGATCCAGATAAAGCCTGCCCAACCGGTGATTCGCGTCAAAGCTATCGGGCTCGGCCGCAAGTTGCGCCCGCAGCAGGTTCTCCGACGCCACAACCTGGCCGGGAGCTGGGCGGTCTGTTCGCGGGGTTGGGGCGACATCGGACGGCTTGAGCGAAAGAGTCTCCCGCGTAAGAGCCTCACTGGTTCTGAGGCTGGAGTCAGAGCCATGACCGCCTGCGGCTGTCCAATCCGTGACAGCGGCAACGGTAAAGTCCGGCTCGTCCGCAAACTGCATGGCCTGCATCGCAGGAGCGGATTTGGACGGCGCGGCGGATGCAGAGCTGGCGGCGGGGGAGGGCTCCAGTGTCAAATCGACGTGCAGGTTCTGATCAGCCTGAGACGCCTGAATAGTCTCCGGATGGCTGCGCATCGCACTGCTCGCAGCGGTCAGGGTGTAGCTTCCCACGCCAAGATTTGCGAAGACGAACTCGCCCCGTTGGTTTGTCTGGGCTGTATCGGCAACCGCGGGCGGACTGCCTTGCACCTGAACCGTCGCGCCAGCAACGGCGCTACCTTGTGCATCGAAGACCCTGCCTTGAATGGAGACTGTTCCGGAAATGGATGGGTTGGCCTGCGCGACTGCCCAGAGGCCCGGCGCACGAAGGAGTAGAGCAAGCAGCACGAAGGCACCCGTGCGCCAACAGCACACAGAGAACCTGCGCGCGACTATTCGATGAGACGCGCGAGGACGGCAGGCCTTGCTTCCCTGCGCTGCAGGTCGCTTGTAGCCATGATGCACCACCAGAGGTTCCCACCTTTCCTGCGTGTGCCGCGCGGCTTCAGCCATAACTGCGCGTAGTTTCATTTTAAGTCCGACTTAATCGACGGAAAGGCCTAAACACGCTCCGGTGCGGCGGCAGTTGTTGCAATTTCCACGCTCTTCTGGCCCAGACGCGGATGACGAGCGGTGAGACGAATCACGCCGGGCGCTTCGCCGGCGCGAATCCATACCGCTCCCGTTCCGCCCACCAGCGAGAAGGGGTTATCGCCGATCAGAACTCCGGGGCCCTCAAGCGTAAACGTTACCGGGTCACTCGCGAAGGGCCTAATGGCGCCGAACTCATCTGTGACGCGCAAAACGATCCGTGTGGTATCGGCGCCATCGGCATTGAGTTTCTGGTCGTCGGCTGCCAGAGAGAACAGGCTGTCGACGCCTCTTCCCGACATGGTTCTGGAGATTGCGAGCTTGCCATTCAGGTAGCCTTCGACCCGCAGATCTCCCCAGCCGGCGCCGAGCTTCTTCAGGTCGAGCCGGGTCATGTCGAGTTGGAACGGCGGATATTTGAGATTGGCAAATTCTTTCCGGTCGGACTCAATCTCCGCGAGCTGCGTCCATGCATCTTCCGATGCACCAAGCGGTCTGGCCAGAAGGCGCAAGCGGTCGCAATTGGAGCAGAACAACGCCTGCGTGAAGCCCACAGGCTCATCGCCGCGTGCCCAATGGAATGCAGCTTCGAGGACGACCTCCTCGGAAGGATCGCACTGGGATTTATAGAAGCCGGCCGCGGGCTTTGGCTCGCGAAAGATGTCCATGACTCCGTGGTAGCAGATGCGATCGCCCGAGCCAAAGTTGGCATGCGTGTTGTAGTCGAAGGCGCACCAGCCAATGCCTCCTGCGTACTGCGGATTGGAGGCGAGCTGGTCATGCACGCGCACATGGCGAATCGTGTGCTCACGCAGATGCGCGTTGTCGTCGACCGACTTGGTGGGAAAAGTGTGCCCCACAAACTCCGTATTGAGATACCGTGGATGATTCGGCGGCTTGAGGGGAAAGCCGAAATCATTCATGGTGAAGACATCCTCAAGAAATTCGGATTCCTGGAAGTAGCGGATTCCGCCGGTTTGTCTGGACTGGTCAAGAGCATGGGCCAGGGCGTTGGTGCGCGTGTAAAAGCTGTGGTCGTCGAGCGACTCGTTGATCCGCACACCCCACAGGATGATGGACGGATGGTTCCAGTCGCGCCGGATCATGCGCCCGACATTGTCAATGGCAACCTGCTTCCATGGTTCATCACCGATGTGTTGCCAGCCGGGAATCTCCTCGAGGACGAGCAGGCCGATCTCATCGCAGCGGTCCAGGAAGTGCCTGGATTGCGGGTAATGCGAGGTCCGCACGATGTTGCAGTGTAGCTGCTGGCGCAGGATGTCGGCGTCCCGGCGCTGGACCCGCGCGGGCATCGCCTGGCCAACAAATGGAAACGTCTGATGGCGGTCAAGGCCGCGCAGTTTGATGACGGCGCCGTTGAGCGAAAAGCCCTTGTCAGTGAATGTTGCCTCGCGAAAGCCGATGCGGCGCGTGTCCTCGTCCACCGGAATGCCGGCATGCAACAGCCTGACATGGACGGTGTAGAGATGAGGCTCATCGAGGCTCCACAACCTGATATTCCCCAGGCTGGCGAGGGACAGCGTGTAGCGCGCAGGATCGGTCCGCGTCTCCGTACTGGCGTAGGGCGAGGCCGCGGTGTAGGGATCCATGGCCGCGGACGGATCCGCAGACCCCTGCGAAGCCGCTGCGCCTGCGAGGGCAAGCATTTGCCGCGCGACGACTTTGTCGCCGTCGCGGAGTTCCGCTTCAAGCGACCATGCTGCATCCGCCGGATGCTGGCCAGCGAGAAAGCAATGGACATCCAGCGACGGATGCGCGCTCAGGACATCCCTGGGCTCGGCGAAGATGTTGTCAAGGTAAGTGGGCGCAACCACGCGTAGAGAGACCTCGCGGTAGATTCCGCCGAAGGTCATGTAGTCGATTTCAAACCCGAAGGGTGGGATGTCGGCGCGCTCGGTGGAGTCGAGGTGTACGACGAGAACGTTTTCATCCTCCAGCCGCAGATGCGGAGTGAGTTCAAACGAAAAGGGGGTGAAGCCGCCTTTGTACTCACCCAGGAGAACGCCGTTGATCCAGACGGTGGAGGCGGTCATGGCTCCTTCAAAGTCGACAAAGACCCTATTGCCGGCGACACCGGCGGGCAGGCGGAAACGGCGGCGATAGGTGGAGATGAACTCATACTCCTTATCGTCAAAGCTGTGCCAGGGGAGTTTTACGTTGGTGTGAGGAAGAACGACGCGCTGGAACGCGGAATCATCAAACTGAGGGGATTCGGAACCGGGTACATTAGAGGCGGAAAAACGCCAGTTTTGATTGATCGGAAAGACGGCCCTGGTCTGCGCAGCAGGAGTCTCTGCAAAACCTGCCATCCCTGGAAGCGCTTTGGAGGCAATCACTGCGCCGGCAGTCTTCATAAAGTCGCGTCTGATCATCGAATACTCCCTTCGGCCTTTCAGAAGTTCAGTATCACGAATGAAAACGAATTCATTCCGGATGAAATATATCAGGGCGACGTTTCCTTGCGCCCCCACCTGCCGCAATGCGAGGGCAACGGCACACGCCTCAGGCAAGCCGGGCCGGGGGTGAAAGCCGCGCCGCATCGCCGGCGACGCGCCCCAGGCAGGCCACAAACCCGCGAGTCCCGCAGCTAATCCGCGTAGGTGTGCTGGTGCTTATGGAAGACGTAGCGGCCGATGAACCAGCCCAGGGCGCTCCCCACGAGGACGTCGGAGGGGAAATGCTCGCGGCCGAGAACGCGGGTGAGACTGACGCCGGTGGCCAGACCGTAGGCGGTGAGCTTGGTGAGCGGGCCGTTGTACTCCGACGCGATGGCGGCAGCCGCGGACCAGGCGACCATACTGTGGCTCGAAGGAAATGATGAGTCAATGCCGGCGCTGGTCTGGAAGAATTTGCCTCTGGCGTTGTCGACGGTGGGCCGTTCGCGCATGGAGGCTATCTTGAGCACCTGCTCGACAATGATGCTATCGACCATAGCTTCTCCGCCAAGGATCCCGGTCTCAGTGGCGTGGTCGTCGTGGTGGATGTGGCCCAATCCCCAGATGATGACGGGGGCGGCGATGAATCCGCCGACAAGACCGTTGGAGGCGTCGACGGCTTCGTTATTCAGGGAGGGATTCTGGAGCTTTGAGGAGGACATGACCTGGTGGTCGGTAGTCATGAGGACGGCGGTGGTGAGCCCGAGCGGCACGAGGACGGCGAGGTCACGGTCATGCAGGTGGAGCGGGCTGGTCCAGATGGCGGCCTGATCGTGCAGGATGGCACGCGGGGAGCCGAGAATGGTGACCTGATCGTCGTCCTGCTTCTTGCTCTGCGAGGCGTCCCTGGGAGCGGGTTGAGCCTGGGGAGCGTCAGGAAGCGGAGCCTCCGCCGGGAGCGATTGGGCTGCGGTGGCGAGCGCCGTGGAAAAAGCAAAGAAAGCTGCGGCAAGCAATGGCCGCGCAAGGCGGGAAGGTGTGGCTACTGTCATGCATCTCCTGAAATGGACGGCTAGCAAACCTTATTGTTTCATTTACTTGTCAGCTTCGGAAAGATAAATGGCGACATAGTCGAGGTAGTTCTTTGCATATTCAAGAATGAGCGCCCGGTCCTTATCGCCGAGTTCGCGGCGCTGCCTGGCGGGCACCCCGGCCCACAGGGTGCGCGGTGGAACAATCGTGTTTTCAGGAACGACGGCGCCGGCCGCGATGATGGAGCCCGAGCCGATGCGGGAGTTGTTAAGCACGCGCGCGCCGATGCCGATGAGGCACTCGTCTTCCACGACGCAGCCGTGGACGGTGGCGTTGTGGCCGATGGTGACCCAGTCGCCGACCTGGACGGCGTAGAGGTTGCGCTGGCCATGGAGGACGGCGCAGTCCTGCACGTTGGAGTTTGAGCCCAGCCGGATGGAGTTGACGTCACCGCGCAGGACGGCGTTCATCCAGACGGAGCTATGGTCGCCGAGGATGACGTCACCGAGGATCTGGGCCGAGGGATCGACGTAACAGGTGGCCGGGATGTGGGGCGTCCGCCCCTGGTAGCTGCGGATCATGAAAGGAACAGCCTCAAAGCTAGTTTAAGGCATTCTGTCAGGCCGCCAACCACCAGCCGCAAGCTTGAGCGCACGCAGGACGCTCGTCGATGAGCGCCACCCCGAAGAGCGCCACCCGGACCAGTTGAGACCGGAGTAAGAATGCTTCGTCCCTGAGGGTCTGCGGTTCGACAAGGGGAGCCTGTGCGGCCCGGAACAGCCACTGACATCCAAAGATCGGCAAGGGAAGCCCGAAGCGTCTGCTTTGGGCATTCCCCGCCTGATTTGGCGCCTCATTCAGGGCAGCAGGGCCTTATTGGACAGCTTCTGCCGGCCCTATCGCCCGAACGAGGAATCTCCGCTTACAGCAAGGTCATCCGGCAATCCGCCGGGAGAAGAGCTTCAGCGCGTGGCCCACTGGCTTCTTTGCGTGTCGATCGCAACAGGTTCATCGCTCACGAGCAACTTGAGCGCCTCGGCGACCTTGGCGACCTGATTCTGGCGAGCCCGAAGCTGCTCAACTTCCTTTACAATTTTGCCAAGTTCCGCATCCGCCTCTTCATAGGCGGCCCGATACGTATTGCTAGCCAAAGCCATAATTCCCTCCAGACGTGCAGTGTACGGGAGATATACCCCGTACTCGCATTGCACCAATGGGGCATAGGCCTACAACCTTAAGGGTGCATGCGAGGCAGGCAGGCGCAAGGCGGTGAGGCCTGCGAGGCAATGGCCGAGGCCGGGAACTCTGCCGCCGGCAGGTTCCGGAAGGGCGCAAACTATTGAGAGGAATCTCAGGGGATGTGCGGCTAGACAAAAGAAAACCGACGAAAAATTGACGGAACAGTTCAAGTCTCCAGTATCATAAAAGCACGCCCCTTTGGCAGGTTTGGAGGTGGGACCCTTTGGCAGAGGTTCGCTTGCAGGATGGCGAGCCGCTCGAAAATGCGCTGCGCCGGTTTAAGCGGAAGGTACAGCAGGAGGACATCATCAAGGAAGTCAAGCGTCACTCCTACTACCTGAAGCCCGGTGAGAAGCGCCGCGTCAAAGCAGCACTGGCGCGCAAGCGGAATCGTAAG
This sequence comes from Acidobacteriota bacterium, assembly GCA_021805025.1. GTDB lineage: Bacteria > Acidobacteriota > Terriglobia > Terriglobales > Acidobacteriaceae > Telmatobacter. The sequence continues at coordinate 322 of JAJZGF010000064.1, read as the reverse complement.
AAGGCTCGCAAAGAGCAAGACTAGTTTCAGGCAACCGAATCGTGACAGTCGCCGCTCGATGTGCCGCGCGGGTTTTTAGCCCGGCGGCACAGGCAACAGAGACCACAGGAGCGGCCTGTCGCGATTCATTTTCTCCACTTCCCCGCCTTATCACATCGCTGGTGATGGGCGTTTCATCCGTCTGCGGTGTACATCAGCAGACATTCCAAATTGCCGCGCTTTTTCGCGGCCCGGGCCCTTGCGATTGACCTAAGTACGAAGACAGGGAATCGGGACCGGCAAAGCTCTCGGGATGATGGCCGATTCCGACGTTATTCCCTTC
>JAJZGF010000243.1 GCA_021805025.1 Acidobacteriota bacterium | reverse complement strand
CGGTCATTCAGAAACAACTCAACCTCTTCGCAATTTGTGTAGACCTCGACCTGCTCAACATGCGGCTGCAGATTGGCAGGCGTCCAATCCGCGAAAACAACCTGCCGCGGACGATACTGCTGCGCTTCATAGCCAGGATCGGTGGGCGCCAGTGGAGTAGGTGCCACACGCCGCACGATATGAACCACTGGCGTGTCGCTCCACCAGCTCTGTCGCTCCAGCCCGTCCGGCTTCGGTGCATCCGTGCGGTCGTACAGACCGCTCGCGTCTCCGATTATGGGCCAGTGCCGCGACTCCCCCAGGTAGTCCGTGCCGGACCAGATGAACTCTCCTGAGAACTCGGGATGGTCGCGCATGGCCAGCCATGTCGCGCGATCGTGGATATCTTCCGTGCCGATGATCTTGCGGCTCGGCTTCTGCGCATGAGCTGCGAGCAATTCGTCGGTACGATAGTTCTGCCCTACGACATCCAGCATGTCCGCAAGTCCATCCTCATAGTCATGGCTTGCGTTCGGACGGAACAGCGCCATAGTCACCGGCCGCGTCGAGTCATTCTCGTGGAAGGTCGCCACCAGTGCAGCCAGAATAGGTTTTGCAATCAGCGGATGCGGTGTGTCATGGATCTCGTTGCCGGCGCTATACAGAATGATGCTCGGATGATTGCGATCCCGTCGCACGGTGTCGCGCGTATCCGTGAGATACCACTCCTTGAAGTAAAGATGATAGTCGTAAGGATTCTTCCCCACGGTCCACTGGTCGAACATCTCGTCCATCACCAGAAAGCCCATGCGGTCACACAGATCAAGAAACTCCGGCGCAACCGGATTATGTGCCGTGCGGATGGCGTTCACTCCCATCTGCCGCATCGCAGCCAGACGGTGTTCCCACGCGCCGAGTGGCGCAGCCATTCCGAGGCTTCCAACATCGCTGTGCAATGCGACGCCCTTGATCTTAACGTTGTGCCCGTTCAACCAGAAGCCTGTATCGGCATCGAAGTGAAATTCGCGAATTCCGAAGCGAACCGGATCGGTGTCGCTCACCTTCCCATTGGAGGTCACCGTCAACTTCAGGCGATACTGTGCCGGGTGGTCAATATCCCAGAGTTCGGGTTTACGAACCTGTGTGGCAACGTCAAAACGCTGCTCGTGGCCTGCGGGGATAATGTGCGTCTGACTTGCAACCACGTCAACCGTATGTCCTTCGGGGTTGATCAGCGTCGCAGTCACCGAAACGCTGGCAGGAGCAAGCGAATCGTTCTGGACCGTGCTCTGCACATGCACTGTTGCCGCCGCCCCGGAGACATCCGTTGCGGATACGAAGGTGCTATCTCCTGCCGTGTGCACGGAATCTTCAATCAGCAGCCGCACATGCCTGTAGATGCCCGCACCTTCATAGAAGCGTGATGCTGGTTGCTTGGAGTCATCCACACGTACCGCGAGGACGTTCAACTCTCCATCTCCGAAGCGCAGATGGCCGGTCAACTCATAACGCAGGCTCACGTATCCGTTAGGCCGATGGCCAAGCAGGAAGCCGTTGATCCACACGTCGCTGTTCGCCATGATGCCATCGAACTCGATGTAGATGCGTCTTCCAGCATCGCGGCGAGGCAACGCAAAATGTTTTCTGTACCAACCGGTTCCTGCCGGCGCAAACGCTCCCGCACCACCCGATGGATTGTTCGCAGCAAACGGACCCTGGATCGCCCAGTCGTGCGGCAGATCTACGCTCACCCAGTCCTGATCGTTGAGTGCTGGATCGGATCCAGCATGAATATCCATTGGCAGGAATACCCACTGATGGTCGAAGGGCTCCACCACACGTGGTGATTGCGCCCTGACCTGCGGAGTGCAACCCCAGCCCATGATGAGGAAGAGAGCGAGCGGCCTCCTCATGTATCTCCACTGCCTGCTTGTCACGCTGTTCTCCGGGCCGCCGTTTGAATACGCCAGGACCGCTGCCATCAGCCCGCGATGATATCTGTTTGCCCTATACGATACGGTAATGTTGGCATGCTGAGGTGTCAATAGGAAAGAAATTTCTTCCTGAGAATAGCATCGCTCCCCGACATGGGGTCTTGCCGCAAGGTGATGGCTCTTCCGGAGTGAAATCGCTATCGTCTCCTTCTGTCAAATCGCTGTCTGCTCCCGCACGATGGCTCGGCGTTCTCGTGCCCATCATCACCGGCACAAGAATCAGGTGTTCATCCGAGAGAGAGAGGGTTGGCCGCAAAGTGCATACTCCCGGGGGAAGGCGGAGTTCCTTCCCACCTGGAGACGCATTTTTCTGCGAACATTATTTTTCTATTGACACATGTATGTCCGCGCACATATTGTTTGGCTGCTACGAAAACACGATAGCGACGCGTTCCATATTTTGGAGAGACCATGACTGCCCGAAACATCGATTCACATAACCCGCGCAAATATTCCTTTCCCCCTCGCTTGTTCAGAGTGAAGGTCTGGATCAGTACGCTGGCCTTCCTCGCTGCTTTGCTCTCTGCTCAGTCAGTGCTGGCGCAGATCGCTGGTGAGGGCGCAATTGTGGGCCGCATCACCGATCCCAGCGGCGCGGTTATTCCTGGCGCGAACGTCACCGCCACCGAAAACGCCACCCACGTCGTCACCTCTCGTCTCGCGACTTCAACCGGAGTTTATTCTCTGACACCCCTCCCAGTCGGCGAATATACCGTCGAGGTATCGGCGCAAGGGTTTCAAAAATCGGTGCAGGAGCATATTCAGGTCAACGGCAACCAGTCCGTGGGGTTGGATTTCAAACTCACCGTCGGTAACCAGACGGAGACGTTGACCGTCACCACTGCCCCCGCAGAGTTGCAGACCACCAGTGCAACCCTCGGCGAAGTCATGGACAACGCCACGTATGAGCAGTTGCCCTTGATCATGAACTCGGGCCCTCTCGACCCAACTGCCTTCGTAACCTTGATGAACGGCGTTGCCCCGATCGGGCGCTCCGGCAGCTTCAACGGTGGCGGCGGTAGCGCAGGAAGGGTGGATGAAATCTATCTAGACGGCGTTCCCCTCACGCTGATCGACATGCAGGGTGACAATCGCAATGTGCAGTTGGGAGTCAGTCTCGATGCAGTCAATCAATTCCAGGTAGCAGTCAGCGGCCAGAGTGTTCAGTTTGATGGATTCGGCGCTGCGAACTGGACCACCAAGTCCGGAACCAACAATTATCATGGTCAGGCCTATGTTGCGTTCCGCAACACGGCGTTTGACGCGTGGGGATACTTCGCAAAGGCAGCCACCACGACAACACTGGTCAATGGAGTTCCGACCAAAGTTCAAATCCCCAAGCCAGCCGAGCATCAGGATGAAGAGAGCTTCTCTGGCGGCGGCCCTGTCCGGATCCCCCATCTCTATAACGGAAAAGACAAGCTATTCTTCTACGGATCCTATGTCCACTATCACCAGACTGTCGGCGTCAACCCCAGTCTCTATTCTGTTCCGACCTCTCTGGAGCGCCAGGGAAACTTCACCCAGCTAAGCGGCAATACCAAGATCTACGATCCAACCTCCACGGTCTGTACTGCTGGCGATGCAAGCTGCACCAATAGTGCATTTCCAGGCAACGTGATTCCAGCAGCCGAGATCTCACCACAATCCCAGTATCTGATGAGTTTCCTTCCGGCCGCGGACAACGACAACGTCACCCAGAACAATTTGCTGACCGGCATTCCGCAAGGCAACTCGAACTGGATTGTCGATGGCAGAATTGACGATCAGATCACACCCAAGCAGCGTATTTCCATCATTTCCGACACAGGTGTCCGCAACTTTCTACCCTTTGAAACGGGAGCAACGACGCAATTGCCGATTCCGTATGCCGGCGGCCAGAACGTGTCGGAGCATTTCACTGCGGATATCATCGAAGACAATTATGTGATTTCCAACAACGCCGTCAACAACTTCAGATACGCGTTCGTGCGTGGATGGGGCGGAGCCGGAAGCCTCACCGAAGGTATCAAAAAGTATGAATTGACCACCGCGGGCTTTGGCAATCTGCCTCCCGGAGAGGCATCGGATTCTTTCCCCCTGGTCAACTTCAACGGCTTTGCTGACAACCCGACCAAGTGGAGCAGCGATGACGGGTATCTGCAGAATGTGAATACCTACGAGGCGGTAGACAACCTCATTACCACCCACGGCGATCACAACATCACCTACGGTGCCATCTTCCAGTGGCTCAATGAAAACGAGTCGAGCCATTACACCCCAACAGCCCCGCTGGATCTCTCCTATAGCAACGTCAACACGGCTGGGTACAACTCGGCTGGCCTGATCCAGAACACCAATAGCGGTAACCCTTTCGCCAGCTTCCTCCTGGGAGCGGTCAACGCCACGGGCTTCAGCATTCAGCCCTTCTCCACCCTGGGTGCACGTTACAAGGCATTCTCTCGCTATGTCGAGGAC
>JAJZGF010000242.1 GCA_021805025.1 Acidobacteriota bacterium | reverse complement strand
GCGCGATCAGGGCCGCCACCGCCGGTCCGCAGTCGGTCTCGTCGTAGGGGAAAAAGCCGGCGCCGGCATAGCGCGGAAAATCGCGCTCGAGCGCCTCGCGCGCCTCGTCCGGCAGCAGGCCGTGTGCGACTAGAAACGGAAACGGCTCGCGCCGCACCAGCGTGTCCGGGCGGTCCAGGCGCGCCGCATTCGGCAGCCAGGCGTCCTGGGCGGGCAGGGGGACGGCGTTCATCGCGATGACTCGGAGAGGGGCGGGAGCATTCTAGCCAGTGGGGCGGGGTGGGGTGCTGATACGCGATCGCGCAGGAATCCGGCCCGCAAAGCGACTGCCGTGCACGAAGTGAACCCATCCTGCGCCTGGGGCGCGAAGCGCTGGTGCGACGATGGCCTTGTCCACGCCTGAGCGAACTCATCGATCAGCTCAGGCATCCCAGTCCTCAGCTACACGATCAGCTGGGTGTGCCAGCATGAATTCGTGGGGAAACCGCAGGCTCTGACCCGCTTTGAGCCGTGATTTGGTAATTGATCGAGCCTCAGTGTCTCAAGTGACGCGACCGACGCCGACCAAACTTACTTCCTTGACCTCCACCCTCTGTGCATCCAAGATGAACACAGCGTGCATCCAAGGTGCGGCCATGAACGATGAAGTGGGATTTCGCATTCGTGTTGACGAGACGCTACGGCGCGAGTTCATCGCACTTTGCAAGCTTCAAGACACCACCGGCGCACAAATATTGCGAGCCTTCATGCGGTCGTACGTAGAACAGCATGGCTCTGCAGTGCGCCAACCTGAGCTTTTCTCAGCACGGAACGCCGGGAGGAACACATGAGCAAGCCCACTGTGGTTTCGCTTTTCGCGGGCGGGGGGGGAATGACATTGGGCCTGTGCCAAGCGGGCTATAAGTCTTTGCTGGTCACAGACGTTGAGCGATCCGCCGCAGAGACGCTGCGCAACAATCACGCCGGTGTCGAGGTCATTCATGACGATGTTCGACGTCTGACGAAGACTCGGATCTTGGAAGCCATCAAAGGCAATCCCGTCGACTTGGTCGTCGGAGGCCCGCCGTGCCAAGGCTTTTCGACAATTGGAGATCAGAACCCGGCAGATTCACGAAATGGACTTTTCTGGTGCTTTGCCCGAGTCGTCGGATGGCTCAATCCGAAGTGCTTCCTAATGGAAAATGTCAACTATCTCCGCACCCAATATGGTGGGCGATACGAGCGCGAGATCATTGCAGCCTACGAGAAACTTGGCTATGTGGTGCATGTCACGACGCTTAACGCGGCTGACTACGGCGTTCCTCAAAATCGTAAACGCGTGTTCTTTTTCGGCACGAAGCTAGAAAATAACTTTCAATGGCCGGCCCCTACGCACGGTGATGAGCGTCTACCGTATAAGACAGTCTGGGACGCAATTGGTGACCTTCACAATACGAAGTCTCCCCCGCCAAATCACTCCTTGCTTAGGCACGGTGAAACCGTCGTGTCTAGATATAAGCTGATTCCTGAAGGCGGTCGCTTGCCGCCCCCCTCCGAACTTCCGGCAAACATACGGCGAAAGAACTTCGGGAATACCTACAAGCGCCTTCACCGAGCCAAACCGTCGCTAACTATGGTACCCGGGAACAATGCATTTCCAATCCATCCGGTCGCCCATCGAAGCCTTTCGCCACGCGAAGCCGCACGTATTCAGACCTTCCCTGACAGCTATGTCTTCCTAGGTTCGCGTGCAGAGCAATGCAAGCTTGTCGGTAACGCGGTGCCCCCGCTCTTAGCGGAAAAGTTGGGCAGGGCGATCATGGCTCACATTAAGGCAAAAACACCTCCGCGTTCCAAGCGAATACCTTCCGACCCCATTCGACTTGATGTTGTACAGATCGTCAACCGCAGCACACCCATCGTCTTTGGCAGAGAGCAACAGCAGCTTATGAATGCGGTCAGCTTTTTCACTGGCATCGGTGGGCTCATGCTGGGATTTCAGAACGCAGGCTTCCGCACGCTCGCGTCCTACGACATCAAGAATAGCGTCGAGCGAAACCTCAAGCTAAATTTCCCTCATGTACCGCACTTTCGCGATGACGTTGCCACGCTCGCCGCAAGCAAGGTCCGCGAGCACATTGGCCAAGCTAAAGTGGACGTTGTTTTTGGTGGCCCCCCTTGTCAAGGTTTCTCGATTTTTGGTCGACGTCGGTTCGTCCACACAAAGAACCACCGCCCGGAAGAAGACGAACGCAACGAGGTGTCCTTGAGTTATGTCGACCTTGCAGTCGGACTGAACCCGAAGGTAATTTTCCTCGAGAACGTCAAGGGTTTCATGTCTACGACTAGAGGAACTTCGAGCTATCTAGCCCAAGTTGAAGAGAAGCTCGTCGAAGCCGGATACGTCCCTGAGTACCGCCTCATCAACTGTGCGGCGCACGGAGTACCGCAACTCAGGGAGAGGCTTATCCTCATCGCATGTAAGTCGGGCTTCGTGTTCGAATGGCCCAAAGCCAAGCATCATGCTGATCCCAAGCCTTGGCAGCGACCATACGTCACTATCGGAGATGTGATCTCTGATCTCATCGACCCGGCTACTTGCGATGAATCCTTTAGCCACATGCCCATGAAGCACAAGGAGCTTGTGGTCGAGCGATACAAGTTAATTCCGGAGGGCGGACGTCTGCCGGAAACAGGGCTTCCTCCTGAGCTGAGGAAAGGATATCGCTCGGACAACGTGAAAAACTACAGCCATGTCTACAAGCGCATGGCTATGAATGCACCAGCCACCACGATGGTTCCTGGCCACAATGCATTTCCGGTGCATCCGATGCTGCATCGAACGCTAACCGTACGAGAAGCCGCGAGGATTCAGACATTCCCCGACTGGATGCGTTTCACTGGTACGCGGCAACAGCAGTGCACTTTAGTTGGCAATGCAGTGCCTCCGCTCCTTGCTGAAATATTCGCCTCCAATATCGCCAAGGCGATCCGGGGCAACTTTGTAGCGAGCGGCTACAAGCGGGATATATACGACTTGGCGACTGGGACATGAGTACTCACGACGTTCTAGCCTACGCCGTGGCCACGGAAGCAGTCCGCCGTCTGCGCATTGGGGCGCCGCCTTGGTCGAGCATCTTTTCACCGAGCTCGTACGTGACAGCCTCAAGAGCTTGGCCCGTTCCCGACTTCGTACTTCTGGATGACACCAACGGACTGAGCGTCGGCGCGGAGTTCAAACCACCGCTGCAAACCAAGCGAGAGTACTTGACCGGTCTTGGCCAAGCCCTTGCGTACTCCAGAGACTTCCACTATGCGTTGCTAGTGCTGCCGACCGTTGCAGACGACGGGTATCCCATTGCTGACCACGTCGTGAGCATATTAACGCAGCCGATAATGAGCGGAGTTCCGGTCGGGGTGCTCAGCTACGACCCAGCCAAGTTTTCGCCAAGTGCCCCAGGGTTTCACGAGGCGCACTTCTTTACCGTCCGAACTTCAGTTCCAATAAAACTGGCTCAGCTTGACCAAAGCTTCTACGCGAAGTGGCGGGAGATGAGTCCGCAAGAAGCATACCTTTTGCTCGCCCACTCATATGACGAGATGCGATTCCCTTCTTTGGGCACCGACACGATACGCGATCGGGCGTTTAGGCGTCTATGGAACGACATTCAGGCGGGAAATGTCAGGCACTGGGGTGGTGGTATCAGAAACTACTCGCCGAGTCTCCGTACTGGAGTAAGCAAGAATTACAGAAATTTTCTCTTCCACTTAGGATGGACGGAGTCCGATGGAGCACTAACAAAGGCCGGTCTTGAAGCCCTGCATGTCGGCACGCTTTATGGGTACCCTTCTCGACCGTTCAGCGACGCGATAGCTAAGGCTGCCTTGATGAGTGGAAAGCACCTCATTCTATTCAACGCTATCGCGGAATATCAGGACGGGTTATCGATGCCTTTCCCTATCGAGTCGGTGTGGCTGGATCAGTTAGAGACGTTCTTGGAGAATAAGGGGCTGCTGAAAAGAAACCCTGCGCGAGCAGGAATCTTGGCAGCTCGCGGCTTTTTGAAGGCCGAGAAGCAATTCTGGAAAAGCTTGGAGCTGATCGTTCCGCACGGCGCTCGCGTCTTCCATCCTGGACGAGGTTTTATTTTCAATTGGTCGCGCATCACTGAGCTCGTGCAGTCTTGAATTGATGCCGGTGCAGTCGGGAGCGGAACGAATCAACCAAACGGTTTTGAGTTCACTTACGAAAACGGAAAACAGGGGGAAAAGGGCCAACCGGGTCAGAGCCACTTACCGGCGCAGTTCGCGGCGGCTAACCTCCCTTCGTCCATGCAAGGAGACCCGCCATGCCTGCCTACCTGATTGCCGATATCGAGGTCACTGACGTCCGGGCGTACGAGGCATATCGGCGGCACGTTCCCGAGATGATTGCCGCACATGGAGGCAGGTACCTGGTCC
>JAJZGF010000241.1 GCA_021805025.1 Acidobacteriota bacterium | reverse complement strand
CCTCGCCGTCTGCTTGGAGCGCGCCCGCCGCCGCAATGACCGCGTCGCCGCCCAGTCCGGCGCGGACGAAAGCCGCTTCGAGCAGGAGCAGGATGCCTTCTATCAGCGTGTCTGGGAAAAGTACCGCGAGATAGCCGCGCGAGACACCGACCGCGTCGTCCTCATCGAGGGCAACCTCACCATCGACGAGGTCCACGAACAAATCGCTGAAGCCGTCGCCGAGCGCCTCATCACCGCGGGCCACGCGCACTAAAGGGCCGCAACCCGCAGCCCTTACCACCCGTCGCAGCCGCTACCACGCACCCAAAAGCTTCCTCACCAGCACCAGTTGCCCCACGTGGTAGGCGTTGTGATCCGCCGCCAGCATCGCTTCGCGCAGGATCGTCTGCCCATCCCCATGCGGCATCTTCGCAAAGAGATCGGTCTTCGCATCGCGCACCAACTCGCACATTGCTTTCAGGTCACGCTTGACGGCGCGCACACTCCTGTCCCACGCCTTGTCATCCGGCGGAGTCTTATCCTTCGGCCAGTAACCCTCCGGCCACTTGGGCGACTCATGCCTCGGATTCCGCGAAAATTCCAGGATGTCCCACTGCGCAATGCGCAGATGTTCGAGCAGTTGCCACGCCGAGTGCTCCGCACCTTTCGGCGTCTTCCCGCGCAGCTCCACCGGAAATCCTTTCACGGCCCGCTCAACCGTCACATGCGCCTGCGCCATTGTTAGAAGATTCACGAGGTGTTCCCGCAATGCCGCATCATTGCTGTCAGGCATAAATCCCTCCCACCCAACGGATTCCCCCCTCGATTCATCGGATGCTAAACTTCTTCCTCTACCGCGCAGAACCGTCCTCGCGCACTCCCTCCATTTACACTGTTAGATGGAGACCCCTGTGTTTTTTGATAAAGTTTTAACCAGCATTTTCGGCACCGCGAACGAGCGCGCCATCAAGCGCATGATGCCCGTCGTGACTGCCATCAGCGCCCTCGAGCCGGAGATCAAAGAGCTCTCTGACGAGCAGCTCTGCGCAAAGACCGCTGAGTTCCGCGCCCGCATCGCCGCACGTATCGCGAATCTCACTGATCCTGAAGCAATAAAGGCCGCCGAGCGCGAGGCCCTCGACGAAATTCTTCCCGAGGCCTTCGCCGTTGTCCGCGAGGCTGGCTGGCGCGCCGTCCACATGCGCCACTTTGATGTCCAGCTCATCGGCGGCATGGTGCTCCACCAGGGCAAGATCGCCGAAATGAAGACCGGCGAAGGCAAAACCCTGGTCGCCACCCTGGCCTGCTATCTCAACGCACTCGCCGGCCGCGGCGTCCACGTCGTCACCGTCAATGACTACCTGGCCAAGCGCGACGCCGAGTGGATGGGCAAGATCTACGAGTTCCTCGGCCTCACCGTCGGCGTCATCGTCCACGACCTTGACGATAACCAGCGCCGCGAGGCCTACGCCGCCGACATCACCTACGGCACCAACAACGAGTTCGGCTTCGACTACCTGCGCGACAACATGAAGTTCGAGCTGAAGGACTGCGTGCAGCGCGGCCACTACTACGCCATCGTCGACGAAGTGGACTCGATCCTCATCGACGAGGCGCGCACCCCCCTCATCATCTCCGGCCCGACGGACCAGACCACCGACAAATACGCGCGCGTGCGGCTGATCATTCCCAAACTGCAGCTCGGCGAAGAGATCGAGTGGAGCGACACCCGCCGTCAGGCCGAGCTCGGCATCCGCCTCAATGAAGGAGAAAAATACTTCAGCGGCGATTATGTCGTCGACGAAAAGCACAAGACCATCGGCGTAACCGATGAGGGCTGGATCACCATTGAGAAAGCCCTCGGCATCGACAACATCGCCGACGCCGAGAACTGGGATCTCAAGCACTACGTCGAAACCGCGATCAAGGCCCACGCCCTCTACAAGCGCGATGTGGATTACGTGGTCAAGGACGGCGAAGTCATCATCGTCGATACCTTCACCGGACGCCTCATGCCCGGCCGCCGCTGGTCCGACGGCCTCCACCAGTCCATCGAGGCCAAGGAAGGCGTCAGCATCCGCAAGGAAGACCAGACCCTCGCCACCATCACCTTCCAGAACTACTTCCGCCTCTATCAAAAGCTGAGCGGCATGACCGGCACCGCCGAAACCGAAGCGTCCGAGTTTGAAAAGATCTACAAGCTCGAAATCGTCGTCATCCCCACCAACAAGCCCCTGCTGCGCATTGAAAATGCCGACGTCGTCTTTCGCACCGCCAAGGAAAAATACAAGGCCGTTGCGGACGACATCGCCCTGTTGCACGAGAAGCAGCAACCCGTGCTGGTCGGCACTACCTCCATCGAAAAGAGCGAAGCGCTCTCCGCCATCCTCGCCCGCAAAGGCGTGCGCCACGTCGTGCTCAACGCCAAGTTTCATGAACGCGAGGCGGAGATCGTAGCCCAGGCCGGACGCCTCGGCATGGTCACCATCTCCACCAACATGGCCGGCCGCGGTACAGACATTCTCCTCGGCGGCAACGCCGAGTTCATGAGCCGCATGGAACTGGTGAAAAAGGGCCGCGCCCGCGCCATTAGCGTGGCTGAGGGCGCCATCAATCCCATGGCTCCGGCCGGATTCCTGCGCTTTTACTACCAGGGCCAGGAGTTCGAAATCGCCGAGCCCGACTGGCTTGAGACATTTAAGGTCCACAACGAAGCTGCTCTGCAGGAGCACGGCAAGGTCATCGAAGCCGGGGGTCTGTTCATCCTCGGCACCGAGCGCCACGAGTCCCGCCGCATTGACAATCAGCTCCGCGGCCGCGCCGGCCGCCAGGGCGACCCCGGCGAATCGCGTTTCTATCTTTCGCTCGAAGACGACCTCATGCGCATCTTCGCCAAACAGTGGGTCAGCACACTGCTCGAGCGCCTGGGCATGGAAGAGGGCGTGCCCATCGAGTCAAAGATGATCTCCAAGCGCATTGAAGGCGCGCAGAAGGCCGTAGAGGCGCAGAACTTCGAGTCCCGCAAGCACCTGCTCGAATACGACGACGTGATGAACAAGCAGCGCGAGGCGGTCTATGGATTACGCCGCCAGCTGCTTGAGGGCGTCGAACAGCGCGAGCTCATCCTGGAAGACTACGTCGGGGGCATCCTCAGCGCCACGCTCGATGAGTGCGCCGGCGAGAACGTTCGCACTGACCAGTGGAACATCAAGGGCCTGGATGAGCGGCTCGTGGGCCAATTCGGCCTAAGCCTCAGTGCCGTTGGCATCCAACCGCCGGATCTGACGCGCCATGAGCTCGGCGACGCCATCTTCGACCGCCTCAAAGCCGAGTACGAGGCCAAGGAAAAAATCCTCGGCGCGGAAACCATGCGCTATCACGAGCGCATGGTGATGCTCAGCGTCATCGACGGCCTGTGGAAGGATCATCTGCTTTCGATGGACCACCTCAAAGAAGGCATCGGCTTGCGAGGCTACGCGCAGCAGGATCCGCTCGTCGCCTACAAGAGAGAATCCTTCGACATGTTCGAAGCGATGATGCTCAAGTTCCAGGAAGATACCGTGCGGTTCCTCTTCCGGATGCAGATCATTGGTCCCGATGGCCAGCCGATCAATGCAGCGCCCCGTCCGCACGGCCCCGTTCCGCCCGCGCCGCAAGTCGCCAGCGCCGCACTGCCTCTCTCGCCGGATGCAGCGCCGCGTGAGATCGCCATTCCCATGCGCCAGACCTCCACTACCATCGACGCCATCGAAAAGGAGTTCCACCGCAAAAAGCAGCGCGAACTCGAGGTCGCCAGCCGCGCCGGTGCAGGCGAAGCCTCCCAGCCCGCCCAGCGCCACGCGGGCGAAAAGGTAGGACGCAACGATCCCTGCCCCTGCGGCTCCGGCAAAAAATACAAGAAGTGCCACGGCGCGGAAAAATAGCGCCTCCCGGTTCAGCGGCGGAGGAGGGACCACTCTCCCCTCTGCCGCTTGAAGGCTTCAATCTTGCTGGGGCAGATCGAAGACCACGGTCAGCTCCACGTCTACCTGCCGGCTCCTGCCGCAAATCGCCGCCTGCGCACTGCCTTCGCTACGCCGCACCGACCGCCTCAAATGTCATATCCTGCGCCTGCAAGCCGTGTTCGGAGCACCACTGCTCAAACAGCCGCCCATAGCTCAGCGTCATATACGCGGCCTGCGCCACGCCCAGCTTCGCCGCCGTCTGGTCAATCCACTCTGCCGCGCCTTCCAACTCGGCAAAGTTGCCAATCGGCGTCTCATCCACCACGCAGTGCCCCCTGTCATCGGTCCACTCCGTGCGCCACTTCTCATAGCGAAAGGCCGCCACGAGTCCCAGCGCAAGAAAGACCTCCGCCAGCACCTGGCCATCCGCCACAGCGGTCTCGGTTTCAATGCGATGCTTGTGCCGGTCCTCACCCACACCAGAGTCGGGGATACGTTTGTGCGTTACCGTCCACCGTCCGGCATAGTTGCGG
>JAJZGF010000240.1 GCA_021805025.1 Acidobacteriota bacterium | reverse complement strand
TTGGAGGTGGGACCCTTTGGCAGAGGTTCGCTTGCAGGATGGCGAGCCGCTCGAAAATGCGCTGCGCCGGTTTAAGCGGAAGGTACAGCAGGAGGACATCATCAAGGAAGTCAAGCGTCACTCCTACTACCTGAAGCCCGGTGAGAAGCGCCGCGTCAAAGCAGCACTGGCGCGCAAGCGGAATCGTAAAAAGGCTCGCAAAGAGCAAGACTAGTTTCAGGCAACCGAATCGTGACAGTCGCCGCTCGATGTGCCGCGCGGGTTTTTAACCCGGCGGCACAGGCAACAGAGACCACAGGAGCGGCCTGTCGCGATTCATTTTCTCCACTTCCCCGCCTTATCACATCGCTGGTGATGGGCGTTGCATCCGTCTGCGGTGTACATCAGCAGACATTCCAAATTGCCGCGCTTTTTCGCGGCCCGGGCCCTTGCGATTGACCTAAGTACGAAGACAGGGATTCGGGACCGGCAAAGCTCTTGGGATGATGGCCGATTCCGACGTTATTCCCTTCTCCGGGGAAGCCGGCCATGGAATATACCGATCGAGTGCTCAAGTGTATCGATTGCGGCGCGGAGTTCATCTTCACTGCGGGTGAACAGCTCTTCTTCCACGACAAACAATTTACCAACGACCCCAAGCGCTGCAAGCAGTGCAAGGCCAAGCGCGCGGCCGGCAGCGGCGCCCGCGTGCGGGCAGAGACGCGTACGACGTGCTCGGAATGCGGCACGTCAACCACTGTGCCCTTCAAGCCGACCCAGGGCAGACCTGTGCTGTGCCGCTCCTGTTTCCAGAAGCAGCCGGGAAAGCCGCAGGCAGCGCAGGCAGCGCCGGGACTTTAGCGCAAAGCCGAGCTGAAGAGCAAGTCGCCGCGAATCTCCGCCGCATGACCTGCCTGACGCAGCAGTGTGGCCAACTGGGCCCAATGCCTCTGGCTATGGAAAAGGGCATGCGCGGCGAGCTTGCGGCGCGTGAAGTCGTGCGCATTGGGAGCCAGCCGTGGGAAATCGAGCGCAACGGAGTGCTCCCAGTTGAAGACGGGATCGCCGAGCAGCGAGCGAAAGATGGCCACGGCCTGGGTGTGAAGGGCAAAGATGGCCTCCAGCGGGCCGGTGGGCATGGCGTCGCGATCAGTCACCGGCTGGTCTGCGATGCGTTGAGCCCAGCGCAGCTCCGCAGACCAGATGTGACGCACGAAAGCCTGCACGGTGGCAGCGCCGCCAATGTCGCAGGGCAGATCGAGCTGGGTCGTGTGCATGCCGAAGTGGGCTTTCCACTGCTGCGATGCCTCATCGTTCCAGGCAAGCAGTTCCTCGAGCGTGACGGCTGGCGTCATAAGGCCTCCTTCATCCCTTTGGCTTTAGTGCTCGATGACCGATGTCGCGCCGGTAATAAATGCCTTCAAACTGGATTTCAGCCATCGCCTGATAGGCGCGGGCAAGTGCCTGTTGCAGAGAGTCGCCCGCAGCAGTCACGCCAAGCACGCGGCCGCCGCTGGTGACAATCTGGCTGCCCAGGCGCGATGTGCCGGAGTGAAAGACCTGCACGCCGGGCACCTGCGCCGCCGCGGCAAGGCCGGAAGTCGGAAAGCCCGTCTTGTAACTGCCGGGATAACCCGATGAGCTGGCCACCACACACGCTGCCGCGCCGGGGCTCCAGCGCAGTTCGGTCTCGGCAAGTCGACCGTCGATGCAGGCTTCGAGCGCATCCACCAAATCGCTTTCAAGGCGCATCAGAATGGCCTGCGTCTCCGGGTCGCCGAAGCGGGCGTTGTATTCCAGCACCTCAGGGCCGCGCGCGGTCATCATCAGGCCTACATAAAGGACGCCCTTGAACGGCGTGCCTTCCTCAGCCATGGCGCGCACCGTAGGCTGGGCAATATGGTGCAGAACCCACTCCGTCATGCCGGGCTCCAGAATCGAGTCTGTCGAATAGACGCCCATGCCTCCGGTGTTGGGGCCGGTGTCGCCCTCGCCGATGCGCTTGTGATCCTGCGCGGGGACGAGCGGTGCGACATGCTCGCCATCCGAAAGACAAAGAAAGCTGACCTCTTCGCCCTCAAGGAACTCCTCAATGACAACCTGGCCCTCAGCGGAGCCGAGAAGCGCGCCGGAAAAGAGCCCATGCGCGGCCTCCAGTGCGGTGTTGCGCGAGGAGCAGATGAGGACGCCTTTCCCGGCGGCGAGGCCATCGGCCTTGATGACGATGGGGGAGTGAAAGTGGTCGATCATCTTCTCCAGTTCAGCCGGACTGGAGCAGACCGCGTAGTTGGCGGTAGGGATATGGTTGCGCTTCATGAACTGCTTGGCGAAGGCCTTGCTGGACTCGAGCATGGCCGCCTCGCGCGTAGGGCCGAAGACGCGAAAGCCGCGCTGCTGAAGCGCATCGACAACGCCAAGCGAGAGCGGCAGTTCAGGGCCGACGATGGTCAGGGCAGGCCGCTCCGCTTCAGCAAGGCGGAGCATGGCGTCGAGGTCTTTGAGATCGACGGGGACGCAGCGGGCAACCTCCGCGATGCCGCCATTGCCGGGCGCGCAGACGACCTCCGTCACACGCGGGCTGCGCCGCACCGACCAGGCCAGAGCGTGCTCGCGGCCACCGGAACCAAGAATCAGAACTTTCATGCGGTTTCCCCCTGATGGGCCGGCGACGCCAGAACCCCGAAAGGTTATGGTCGGCAATGCGGGCGGGGGAAGTCAAACGGGCGCAAATAAGGGGCACTCGACGTATAATCCTGCCATGCTGAAGCGCCTGTATATCGACAACTTCCGGTGCTTTGTAAACTTCGAGTACGCGCCCGAGCGGAAGCAACTCCTGCTGGGAGCGAATGGGAGTGGGAAGTCGTCGCTTCTCGATGCGATACGTTTCTTAAAGCGCTTCCTACATGGAGCTGAAAACCCCTTCCTCGATACCACCCGTACTCGTTGGCTTGCACTCTCGGAGCAGATCTTTGAGATAGAGGCCCTGCTAGACGGGAAGAGTTATAAGTATCGCGTCGAGACGCGCTTTGCGCCGAACTCGCCTATTTCGACGGTTCGTTCTGAGAGCCTTAAAGTGGCAGAAAGTCTCGTATTTGAGCAAGTGGATGGCATGATTCATTTCTTTGGCGGCGGTGCCGATGCGCCATCGACTTTGCCACGGAAAATGACCAATTCTTCACTTTATCTTGCCCGCCTTAATAACGCATCTGTTGATCGGTTCCTTGGATGGATCGAGCATGTTCACTGCCTTCGCATTGATGCGTACCCGGATGCCATGGCGGACACAGCAGAGGGAGAAGATACACTTCCGGAGGACGAGCTTGAGAATTTGGCGGATTGGTATCGCCACCTGGTACAAGCCGATCCCGGCGCTAATCTAGCTACTATCAATTCGCTCGGCAATGTCTTAGAGGGATTTGTCTCACTGCAGCTAGATCAATTAGGAATTAACAGTCGCATACTTCGAGCCAATTTTGTTCAAGCCGGCAACAAGAAGATTGCGTACTCACTTTCCGAATTATCAGATGGTCAGCGTCAGTTAATTGCCTTGTACATGATTTTGCATGCCTTAATAGCAAAGGGAGATACGGTGTTCATTGATGAGCCGGATAACTACATCTCCTTGCGTGAAATCCAGCCGTGGTTATTGGCTGCGGAGGAAGCGGCCGAGGACAGCAAAGGGCAACTTATTTTAATTTCGCATCATCCCGAGATTTTGAATCAATGGGCGCAGGAAGACGGACTGCGGTTTTTCAGGGAACAGAACGGCCATGTGCGGACCGAAAAGTTCAAGTCCGATTTTGACGGGCTACTTCAACCGTCGGAGTTAATTGCGCGGGGTTGGGAAAATGAGTAGCCCGTCGTCTGCATTCGCACTTGTTGAGGATAAGAGACAGAAGCAATTCATTTATAGATTTTTGGTTCAAGCGGGTATTAATCGAAACAAGATTACGGTCGGAGTGTCTCCGTCGGGCGTCGGAAGCGGGAAACAATGGGTGCGCACAAACTTCGCACTCCAAGTAGAAGTCTGTCGGAGACGGAACGCCAGAAATTCAACATGCCTGCTTGCGGTGATGGACGCAGATCAGCTAACTGTTGCGAAGTGCATCGATGATCTCGATGCGAGCCTGGCATCTGCAAATCAGCCCAAACTCAATCCAGCGAATGACCCGATCGCAAGGTTGATTCCCAAATGGAGCATAGAGACCTGGACGCTTTGTTTAACGGCGACGGGAGATTCCCGGTCTCTTATCAGTGAGGAACAACCCTATAAAAATTCAAAGACCCACGAACAATGGTCCGAACTAGTCCCAAAAGCAGCAGAGGCCCTCTTTGAATGGAGTCGGCGGACCGCCGCGTTGCCCGCGAATCCCCTTGATTCTTTCAGGCGCGGGATCGAGGAAATCCCCCGCGCGCTCCCTACAGGGCGGTAGATTGCCGTGATGGAACCCCGCATCCGGCCCTATCTCGAACAAGTGGCTGCCGACGAGCGGCGCGCGGAGCAACGGC
>JAJZGF010000239.1 GCA_021805025.1 Acidobacteriota bacterium | reverse complement strand
GTTTTTTGAGCCCTTCGACGATGTGCGCGGGCGCCTTGGCGACGAAGCCCTCGTTGCCTAACTGGCGCTCGGCAGCAGCCAAGCCTTTTTCGTATCTGGCGATGTCCTTTGTCAAGCGGTCGCGTTCGGCGGGGACGTCGATGGTTGCTTCGTAGACAACAGCTACGTCGAAGCCCGGGGTATGGCGCATCGACAGGCCTGCCGAAATCTGCTCAACGAAGCGCAATTCGCTGGCGCGTGCGAGGCGAGCAATGATGTCGCGATTGCCGTCGGAGAGCCTTCTGAAATCTCCGCCACCGCGAACTTCGACGGGTGTCGCAGTTCTTTCGTCACATCCGATTTCCTTGCGCAGAGCACGAATCTCTGTAATAAGGCTCTGTAATGATTCCATTTCGATTTGCGCCCGTACTTCTATCACACCTTGCGCCGGCGGATAAGTCATCAGAGCAATCGACTTCTCGGGGGGCCTACCGTCGTAGATTGCGTGCCAGATCTCTTCGGTGATGAACGGCATGAAGGGCGAAAGCAAGCGCAATGCGGCTTCGAACACGCTGACCAGGGTAGTGAGTGCGGCACGTGTCTTTGCCTTGTCCGCGGTTTCGGAGAAGTCCAGGCGCAGCTTGACGATCTCGAGGTACCAGTCGCAGAAGCTGCCCCAGAAGAACTGGTAAATGATGTTCGCCGCATCGTCATAGCGATAGTCTTCGAGCGACTTGTTGACCTTGCTCGCCGCGGAATGAAATTCGGCAACGATCCAACGATCTTCAAGCGGCGCATCTGCCCCAACCATTGGGAGAGTGGGTAACTGATTCGGATCTACCCTGATGGCTGCTTCCGCAGCCCGGTCCACGTTCATGAAGATGAAGCGCGCGGCGTTCCAGATCTTGTTGGCGAAGGCGCGATAGCCTTCGGTGCGGGCCACGTTGAAGGCAATGTCCGTGCCGGGTGAGGCCATCGATGCCAGCGTGAAGCGGACGGCGTCGGTGCCGTACTGCTTGACGATTTCGATGGGGTCGATGACGTTGCCCTTGGTCTTGGACATCTTCTCGCGGTTGGCGTCGCGCACCAGGGCGTGGATGTAGACCTCGCGGAACGGCACCGAGTCAGCAAGAGCTCGCGGGCGTCCGTCGGGCATGGGCACGTCGGCGGCGAACCAGCAGCCGAGCATGATCATGCGCGCCACCCAGAAGAAGAGGATGTCGAAGCCGGTGACGAGCAGGCTGGTGGGATAGAAGGCGTCGAAATCGGCGCGATCTCCTGCGCTTTCCCAGGTCTGAGAATCGAGACCTGGGGCACCGGTTTTCAAGACGCCGGGAAGATTTGGCCAGCCGAAGACGGAGACGGGCAGCAGGCCGGAGGAGAACCATGTATCGAGTACGTCGGTCTCCTGCGTGATGCTGGCGGACCCGCAGTGCGCGCAGCCCGTCGGGTCCACGCGCGCCACGGTGATTTTGCGGCACGCGGAGCAGTGCCACGCCGGGATGCGATGGCCCCACCAGAGCTGCCGCGAGATGCACCAGTCGTGGATGTTCTCCATCCAGCTCAGGTACGTCTTCTCGTACATCTCCGGCGTGAAGCGGATGGCTTTGTTGCCGTCTGCATCGGGCTTGACGGCGGCGATGGCCAACTCCGCGAGAGAGGCTCCGCGGGTCTCTGCCTTTTTGTTTACGGCGACGAACCACTGCAGCGAGAGGCGCGGCTCCACAACCGTCTTGCAGCGGTCGCAGTGGCCCACGTTGTTGGTGTGGTCCTTCACGCCCGCCAGGAGCTTCTGCTCTTCCAGGTCCTGGACGATTCTCTTGCGAGCTGCATAGCGGTCGAGGCCTGCGTAGACGCCGCCTTCTGCGTTGATGTGCGCCGTCTCGTCCATCACGCTGATGGAAGGAAGGTCGTGCCGCTGGCCGAGGGCGAAGTCGTTGGGGTCATGCGCGGGCGTCACCTTCACGGCGCCGGTGCCGAAGTCGCGGCTGACCCACTCGTCGAGGATGATGGGGATGGTGCGGTTGACGAGGGGCAGGCGCAGCTTCTTGCCGTGCAGGTGCGTGTAGCGTTCGTCCTCGGGATGGATGGCGACGGCCACATCGCCGAGCATCGTCTCGGGGCGCGTGGTGGCGACGGTCAAGAACGCGCCGGTGTCGTTGCCCGCGTGGTCAATGACCGGGTACCGAATCTCCCAGAGGTGGCCATTGTGCTCGTCGTAGACCACTTCGAGGTCGCTGATGGCGGTCTGGCAGCGCGGGCACCAGTTGACGATGTACGCGCCGCGATAGATGAGGCCCTGCTCGTGGAGCTTGACGAAGGCCTCGCGCACGGCGACGGAGAGGCGCTCGTCCATGGTGAAGTACTCGCGGTTCCAGTCGACGCTGGCGCCGAGGCGCTTCATCTGGTCGAGGATGGCTCCGCCGTACTCACGGCGCCACTCCCAGACGCGGGCAATGAATGCTTCCCGGCCCAACTGCTGCCGGGAAGTGCCTTCTTCGGCCAGTTTCCGCTCGACCATCATCTGCGTGGCGATGCCGGCGTGGTCGGTGCCTGGCAGCCACAGCGCGCGGCGGCCGCTCATGCGCCGCCAGCGGGTCAGGATGTCCATCTCCGTCTGGTTGAGCATGTGGCCCATGTGCAGGCGGCCGGTGACATTCGGCGGGGGCAGCAGGATGGTGAAGGGGGACTCGCCGCCCAGGCCTTCGCCTTCGGAGGGGGTCGGCTGTGCGAACAGATTTTCGCGGACCCAGTAGGCGGCCCAGTGGTCTTCAATGGCGGCGGGGTCGTAGGCTTTCGGCAGGTCGTGGGGCATGGGGGTCAGAGGTGCGCGCCCCCACCGGATTGCGTCAAACCCGCATTCTAAAGAGGGTCTTGAGCGAGGGGACCACCCATCACTTTAGCAGATGGGGGCCTCGGTTGCCGGACCGATGCCAACCATGCAGCCTGCATGAGAGGCAGCAAAAAGCCGCACCATGCAGCGGTGCGGCCTCTTGCTTTATTCAAACGGTTAGAACGGGTTCAGCTTGCTGAGCCCCTTCTTCTTCTTCTTCTTGCTGGAGGATTCGTCGCCCAAATCTGCCTTGGGAGCCTTCTTCTTCTTGCCGGTGGCGTCGGTCTGCGCTGGCGCTGAACCCGGCTTGATGTCGTTGACCTGATCGGGAGCTTCAGCCGGCTTTTCCGCAGCAGGCAATGTTGTGTTGGTCGGTCCCACGGCCTTGATAACGGTGCTGGGATCGTTGGGATTTGCAGGGGCGCTGTTCGGTGCGCTCACAATGGAAACCCCTACTCCCGTGCTGTCGCCGGGAGCCTGCATCTGCACCGGAGCTTCTGACGGGCGGTCGCTGCGCGGAGGCTCATTCACGCCGGTTGGCGTTGTTGAGGCGGCGGGCTTGCTGGCGCCGGCGGCCTCGTTGTACATCGCAATGTTTTCCTTGGTGATCTCCGGAGCGGTGATGCGCTTGGGATCGTCCAGGCTGGGGTCGCCCACGTGCACGGCCTCAACCACGGATGGTCCATGCTTGATGATGCCCAGCGTGCGGTCAGTAAAGCGCAACGGTTCGCGGCTGCGCTCTTCGGCGTCGCTCTCGGCAATGGCGGCCTGGGTGGGCTCGGGAACGGGCCGGTTCATGCCGATCAGCCGGTCGCGCGCGTCTTCCACGTGCGGGGCCATGGGATAGCGGGTGATCACCTTGGCATAGGCCGCTGCCGCGCGGTCCATGTAGAGAGCGCGCAGGCGCTCGCGCACTGCTCCCGGCAGATTGGGCGCCATCTGCACCGCATGAGCCTCGCCCGCGTAGGCATCGCCGATGCCGAGCAGCGCCAGGTCGCTCCTGGAATAAAGCGGGTAGGTATCCACCACGGTTTGCAGACGCGCAATCGAGGCGGCGAAATTATCCCGGCTCAGGTAGTAGAGGCCGATGCGCGCTTCCCGCTCGGCCAGAACCTCCTGCACATCGCGCAGCTTCTGCTTGGCGCGCGGAATCAGCGCCGAGTCAGGGAACATGTTGATCATGTCGCGGTATTGCCGCTCTGCGTTCTGCGCGTTGGTGTAGTCTCGGTCCGGCTTCTCCATCTGCTGGTAGTAGATGTCGCCCACCTTCATCTTCGCTTCGGCGGCTTCCGGCGCCTGCGGGAAGAAGGTGATGAAGTCCTCATACTCGGCTTCGGCCTGGGTCAGGGCGGCGGTGCCGCCTTCCTTGAACCATGTGTCGCCCACGGCGAGCTTGGCGCGCATCCGGTATTCGGAGTCGGGATAGGTGTTGAGCAGGGTCTGCAGGGTCAGGCGGGCCACGTCGTAGCGTCCCTTCTTCATGGCCAGCATGGCCTTGTCGAAGAGGAGTTTGTCCGGCTGCTGCGACTTGACGCCGGCCAGTGGGTTGGCGCTCAGGTCCTGGTTCTTCTTATGCTTGGGCTGCTTTTCCCGAGCCTGCGCAGACACGCCCGTCAGAAGCAGGGCGGCAAGCGCGGCCACGGCAAACTTATTGGACAACCGGTTCATACCACCTCATAGCGGCGACTCTCCGCATTGAGGCGGCGCGCCTTGACCTTGCTCTACCAG
>JAJZGF010000238.1 GCA_021805025.1 Acidobacteriota bacterium | reverse complement strand
CGGTGCGCTGGCATGTTGATAACCAGGCTTAGGTGAAGGAAGTGACCTCAGGCGCGTATCGGGAGTGGATGGAAAAGAAGTATGCCGGGCGGTGAAGAGGCAGCTCGCGGCCGATGCGCGGCTACGCGATTGCAGAAGTTTTCGCGAGCCAAGTCGCGAATCCTGTGATCCAAATCCAAGCGGTATGAACTTGGGCGACGTCCAGCCTATTGCGGTTGCAGAGAAATCTGGGTGACGGCGAAGCCTGCCAATTTTGCGGCGTGGCTAAAACGTTGATCGGCACAAAGGAATATCTTTCCCTGTGGCCGTTGGCGAGACCAGATCAATGCGGCGGCCAGTTGCAGGCTGTCAGCAGCGCGGAGGATGTAGCTGTCGAGAAGCGTAGTGGCGAGACTCCGCAGTGCATCGTCCGGGAGAATTTCTCTCCAGCTTTCCGCGAGCAGAGCGAGCCTGGCCAGCGCGCCGTCGCGTTCGATGGAGGGGATGACTGCCTCGCGATGGAGCCGCGCAATGGCGCTGTGTATCTCCACCACGCTGCCCCACCAGACAACGGGCGGATAGTCGCGGAGGTGCTGGCGAACCTGAGGGGTGGTTGCTTCCTGAACGCAGAGCGGAACCAGGGCGCTGGCATCCCAAAAGGCTGTTGGCTTGCTCACAGTCCTTCCTCGCGGTCGCGCAGCAGCGCGTCCACGGCGCGGCTGGAACGCACTGAGCCGGTCGGGATATTCCACAATGCACGGGCATTCAGCGGAGTCCTGGGCAGACGCATTTTGCCCGCTGCCACGAGCAGAATTTCGTCTTCGGCGGCATCCCCGGCGGGAAATGGAATCAGCTTTGCGATGGGGAGATTCCTGTCGCGGATGACGATTTCCTCGCCATTCCGGGCAAAGCTGAGATAGGCGCTCAGGCGATTTTTTAGTTCCGCAACGTTGACGCTTTTCATGCCGGTACCTCATGGCCATTATAGCTACAAATCTGGAGGCTGGGAGAATCATTCCGGGCGGGTAGTGTCCTGATTGAGAACAAAGAGGCGAGGATCGAGATCGTGGCTACCGCCGAGAAAAAACTCTTCGAGTGGAGACGCATGTTGCCTTCCTTGCAGGGAAGCGGTGCAGGGTTATTGTAGAGGTTTGGCGGGCTGAACGGGCAGGGGCTGCATGGCGATGTTGAGGACAGGATCGACGCCGTTGGTGATGGCGGGGATGGTGGTCTCGTAGTCGCGATAGCCAGGGGCGGAGGCGCGGAGAAGGATGGTCTTGTTGGGCGGAAGCCAGCAGTGATACACACCCGTGTAGGCTGAGCCGGTCCGGAGCCATTTGTTTTTTGGGTCTATCGTTTGCCACATCCATATCGTAGCGATGATTGGCTTTCCGGTCTCTAAATCGGTCACAGTGCCGGAGATGATCAACGATGGCAGGTCCAACTGGAGTGCGACCTTGGCATCGGGATGCTCGGCGCTGAGCGTGATGCGATAGAGGTGTTTGTCAAAAAAGTCACCGTCACCCGGAGGGTAATGGCTGTCGACAGTGTCGAGATATGATGTAAGCGCATAGCTTCCTAACGACAGATGCGCTACTTTGAATTGCCCCTTGTTGTTTGTTCGGGTGTCCTGGTTATGTACCGACGTTAAACTCGTTCCGATGAGGGTAAGCATGAAACCCGGAGCAGGGTTGCCGTCTGGATAGCTCAACGTTCCCTCGATCATGCCAGGATTCGCGGCGGGCAACTGACCCTGAATGATAGGGAGAAATGAGAACGACAAAAGAAAAGCAAACAATTGTTCGTACTTCATTGAGGACTCCATGATTCTTTTATTTCGGAACTGGTGTGCCTATCGGAACACTACTCGTGCTTCCGTCCACCCAGACTGCGTTCCAGTGGACGATATAGCTAGGCGATCCAAGGATGGTTCTATTGCAGAGTTCCCAGTGGTCTGGTTCAATACTGAATCCGCAGGTGGGTTGATCAGGTGGCGAGCATGCGTTGGTCGACAAATAATCGGTAATTATGCCTGCACCACCGAGCGTAGAGCAGGAGGTAGGAGTTGGATTGTAAGACGTAGTGCAGGTTGTTTGTGGCGGCGATGATGAAAAATCCTCCATAACAGCTACGCCGGGAGTTGGAGCGTTATAGCTATTAGTGACCTGATATTGAATAATCCGCGTAACAGCTTGCTGGGATTGCAGCAGGCAGGCAGTAGATTTTGTGTATAAATCACTGAAGAACAGCATCTGTGTGGGTTGCGCAGGCGTGACGGAGACATTCTGATTTTCAGAGAATACGCATCCCTGATAGCTGGATGCAGCTACGTACAAAGTGGTGCTTCCCGAGGAGGTGCCGACGACATCGAGAGTCTGGCTGAAGGGGGAGCTGGTGAGATTCATGTCGTTATATCCAGTCCACACATAGCTCAATCCGTAGGTGGCACCACTCTGTACGCCCCAGCAGGTGTTGGCTGCCAGGTTGTTGACGCAGCTTATCCCGTATCCCGCAGAGTAGTAGGCGGACTGGCCGTCGGTGAGGGTGGACGGGCCGGACATGGGGCCGAGACCGCAGAAGACCGTGTAGGCGGCGCACTGGAAGCTGCTGACGAGATGGGACTGTGGGTCCTTGTGCTCGAGCCTGCCATGAACGACGCCGGGAACGTTTGTGTACCAACTGATCTCACCCTCGCCCGCTCCGAGAGCGAAGGGCTTGTTCGCATCATCCTGCTCTTTGTCCTCCGCAAGTTTGTGCGGCGACAGGACTCGTGTTTCATGCGGTGCAAGGGTGAGCAGCTTTGTCCAGAGGCTGGTTCGGTTGCCGATTTTCAGAGAGACCGACTGACTGGAAGCGGTCTGGTTATAGAGAATGAGGTCGTCTTCTGCTCCGTTGAGCGTACTCCAAGGGTGCATCCCGGTGTTGCGGTCGTCTTGAGCGTCTTTGGCGGCGAAGAGCAGGGGCTGCCCTGTGCTCTTCTCCTCGGACCAAAGCTGCGCGTCCACGTCGGCAGGCGAACCGTCAGTGACGATCTGGAAGCTGCTCACAGCTCCCAGCGTATCCTCAACATTTGGAATGGAGATGGTCTTTACCGAAGTCGGACTCAGGCTGACCGTGGTTAACAGCTTGTAGGTGGACGGGCCGGAGGTTGTCCGGGCCTGATAGATGCCGACCGTTCGCGGCGCGCTGGCGAAGTTCTGCATGGCGATCCTGGGCGCATAACTGCCCCAAAGTTGGTTTACATCTCCGACGGGAACGCCGGGATAGACCGACTGATTGGAGACCGTTTCGTCGGGATCGTGGAACGCAATGGGAGCAAAGCCGAGTACGCCGTTGATGAGAACCGGCGACAGTCCGAAAGCCTGAATCTGGGCGCTGGGGTCTGTTGCCTGGATGAGGATGCCGAAGGCCTGCGGGGTTCCTGACGGGGATTGGTCATACTGCAAAGGGTTCTGATTTGCAGCATCCTGCACGGAGCAAGGCCGAAGGGTGAGCGATTGATGGGAGTTGAGAGTGAGGGTTTGCCGGGATTGTGCGCCAGCCTCGGTAATGCATGTTACGGAAAGGCTCTCCGGCTGCATGGACGGGGTGCTGAGACTCACCAGAGGTGCATCCACTGCGTTGACAGCGATGCCACGCAACTGGTGAGACTCGCTCATCGAGGGCATCAGCAACTCCTCATCGAGGTTCTCCGAGGCTTGCTCCCCGTGGTATGTAATGACCAGTTCGCCAGCAAGCGAGGAGCCTGCTGGATTGTCGTCGAATAGCTCGATGCTGCCCTGGGTTGCTGTAGAAGCGGCGGATGCAAGCTGGTCAGCCATGTGTAACTCACGCTTGTCATGTCCGGCGACAGTGACTGTGAAGTCGGAGATCAGCGAGCCATCCGCAGCCAGCAGTATCAGCTTTCCGGTCTCCGGCGTGTTGCCTTCGTTCACGAGATACAAAGTGCTGGCGAATTGCGCATTCTGGAGAAAGAGCGGCGCGATGCTGGGCATGTTGACCATTGCCTGCGCGGCCTGTTCAGCACGGACTTTCCGTACTAATAAACGATTGGATTGCGGGGGTGGGGCCAACTGTGCGTTTGCGTTCGTCCCACACGGGACAACACAGACGAAAAGCAACAAGGCGAGAGGGAGATTTCGAGTCATATGGCATTCTCCGGAAGGCATTTTGCCAGAATGCACGACTACCCACTGGACACTGTTTGAATCGGAGTATGTGCCGAGTGTGGGTTGGAGTCAAGGGTTTTGTGGAAGAGATATTCGGATTTTCACGAGAGAGAAATTCTTTGGTCGGCATGGGTTCGGCGCAAAGCTGGCGGCGGGCGTTGGCGGGCAATGGCCGTTAAGATAGAGGCATGAGTTCTTTGATTGGGGATGGGGAGTTGCCGCTGGAGATGACGGGCGGGAGCCGTTTTGTGCGGGCTTGTCTGCGACGTCCTGTGGATCGGCCGCCGGTGTGGTTTCTGCGCCAGGCGGGGCGGTATATGGCGGAGTATCGCGAGGTGCGGCGGCACCATACGCTGGTGGAGATATGCAAGAGGCCGGAGCTGGCCGCCGAGGTGACGATTACTG
>JAJZGF010000063.1 GCA_021805025.1 Acidobacteriota bacterium | reverse complement strand
CGCCAAAGCTTGCGGCCTACCAGAGAAGTTCTTGCCCTCCTGAGAGGAATTGCGGCATCGGATCATTTGGTTGGAAACAAAGCTACCCCATGACGGCGCAGTGGATTTGGGCGGGGAGTGAAAGCTTGATTTTTCCCAAAGCACGATTGCGACTAGCGTCAACCGCTTTTGAGGTTAAAGGATTGAGACGGTCTCACGCGGCTCTAGACCTTAGATTGGAATATAGGCGATAGATTCCTAATCGAAGACGATTCTTGAGTCCCGCTCCGCTTCTTTCAATCGGTCTAAGAATCGCTCCAATGTCTTTTTGTCAGCGGCATTTCCCGTCCAGCTTTCCTTTACGCCCAGGTCCATGGCTTTTGCCAGCACGAAGGATAGCCCAAGACCGTCGGTGCCCCACCGGATCACTCTCGACTGAACCGCCACAGCATCATCCAGATTACGTCCTTCAGCGTCAGTCCGCTGCAGAGTCATCAGCACGAGCGTCCCAGGGTACCAACGCTCTTCTGTAAGAAGATACAGGCCGCTCAAGCTCACATCAGCTACTTGATAGGCACGCGGCGTACTGCCTGTCCAGTAATAGGCAACCAAGCCGGGAAGTGGCAAGCGTCTGGCCCGTCTCCTGTCGAGTGAAATCAAGTTCTTTAGCCAGGCCCTGAAGGCTTCGCTTCGACTTGGCCTGGATGCAGTGGTAACCACACTATCGGAACTGGAGTTTCCAAACTGCAGGATAGACGGCCGGTTATTGAGTGGCGACGAACTATCTTGTGCAGTCCCCGACGAACTTTCGCCGCCCACTGACGTGCCGATCTGCACGCCTGGTACTGTTGTGAACGATTCCGCGATGCGCTCCAAACGCCGCTCCATCTCGTCGGCCACGCAAATTACGAGCTGATCGCCCGGCTGAGTTTGCGAGGAATAGATGGTATGAGCCGGCAGCACAAGAGCACTTGCAGCTTCATCCCTCAATGGCTCCACAGAGGTTGTTGGGAACGACTCGACTTCCTGAATCACTCGGTAATCCTTATCCAGATACAGCAGGTCGATCGGGGAGAGGCCTCTTGCTGAGGGAATCCCCCTGTACGGCATCATCCATAATCCGCAGTCTGCTTTGATCGTCAGCCTTTCGATCATTGCTCGCAGCTTCTCTATAGTTATATCTGCAACGGTGACTCCGAGGCTCAGAAAGCTCTCTCGCGTCTGGTTGTATACGCAATATTTAGGGCTTTCCATCAAACCTGGTCCTCCCGGAGACCGTCTGCTCACCGGTAATTCAATGTCATTACGCACTTCGATCACAGCCCTATCTTGAAGTAGTTCTATCTGTTTCTGAGCGACAAACGTGCTACGCGCTCAATCTAAGCCGACTGACCGCTGCAGCCTCCTCATTGACATTGCTCACTGAGCCTGCAAAATCGCGACTCCCTTCATCCAAAGGAGGGGCGCGGCAGGCGCGATTCAACCTGTGGCCAAAGGGAGGAGCGAGAGAGTGTTCAGTGTCGATGGACTCAAGCGCCCACCCGCTCACCCGTTGACAATTACTTCACCCGCGTGCGGCGGCGCTGGATCAGGATGACAAGCACGATGACAAACAAGACACCTGAAACGACACGAATAATTGTTGTAGTGTCCATTCCTTTTCCCTTTCGTTTTGGAGATAGTTATCCTGGCTACCCTTGCCGCATTGGCGAAGGTACTTCACAAGCTCTCGCGGGCGTCTCGATTACTTAACCCGAGTACGCCGACGCTGGATCAGTATCGCAAGCACAATCACGAAAAGCACGCCAGCGACAACGCGAATAATAGTCACCTGGTCCATTCTGTCTCTCCCTTCTCTCTATCAATGGTTGAAAAGCGTCTTGAATGAATCCGCCATGATAATCATTGCTGGCCCAAGCGTAACCAGAAACAGCGGCGGAAAAATGAAAAAGACCAAGGGGAAAATGAGCTTGATAGGCAACTTGGCAGCTTTTTCCTCGATCTCCTGGACACGTTTGGTTCTCAGCGTGTCGGAGTGAACCCGGAGCGTCTTTGCAATGCTTGTCCCAAACTGTTCGGATTGAATCAACATGGAAACCAGATTCCGTACGCTGTCAATCCCGGTTCTGTCTGCGAGGTGCTTCCATGCGTCGGAGCGCAGGCTTCCTGCTCTTTGCTCGAGTGCAACAATGCCAAGCTCATCACTAAGAACAGGCTGCGCATTACGCAGTTCCTGAGCGGTCCTGGCCGTTGCCTGATCGAGACTCAGCCCTGCCTCAACGCAGATAATGAGCAAATCCAACGCGTCCGGCAGTCCTTTGCGCACCTGAGCCTGGCGTTTGGTAATCTTTCGACCGAGCCAAAAGTCCGGCACGAGAAAACCAATTCCAAGGCAAATGGGATACATAACGAACGGACTCTGCTTTCCCAGGCCACTGATTAGCGCCACGAGGCAGAGGACTAGCGGCGCTATAACTTTGGCACCGTAGAAATACTTGACTGCGGACTCCTCACGCAATCCTGCACGTATCAAGCGCTGCTGCGAGACGGAGACCTCGGCCTCGCTTTTGGGCACGATGCGTTCAAATTGTTCAACTACGTCTCCCAGCATGACGCGCGTGTCCTTGATGCGCGTCTTCAAAGTAATACGCTGCTTTGCTGCCGGGTTGATGGCAGAGGCGATGCGTGCCTGGATCGTCTCTCGATAAAAAATCAGAAGCCCACCGCTCACAATCAGCAGGAAGATGGCACAGAATGCCAGAATTGCAAATACCATAAGTCCTCGCTACACTTCCATATTGACAATCTTGCGAATGACCAAAGCGCCAACCACCATCATCCCGCCCGCAGCATAGAGCAGTTTGATGCCGATATCACGCTTCCAGAGAACGCTCATCATGTCGGGGTTGACAAAGTACAGCGCACAACCGAGCACGATGGGGAGGAGCGTCAACACAAGTCCTGTCAATCGGCCTTGAGCGGTATGGGTCATCACTTGTCTTTTGAGACGGAACCGCTCGCGAATTACCTCGACGACTTTATCCAGGACCTCCGCCAGGTTGCCGCCGCTCTCTTTCTGAATCATGATGGCGGTAACCACGATTCGAAGATCCTGCAGCGGAACGCGCTGGGTCATGTTATCCATTGCTGTCTTTAACTCAAGCCCGTAGTTTTGCTCCTCAAAAGTGACACGGAATTCAGTTCCAACCGGGTCGGCACATTCGCGGGTCACCAGACCCAGGGCCGCATTGAGGCTTTGTCCGACGCGCAGAGCGCTGACGATCAGTTCCAATGCCTCAGGCAGCCCCTCCTCGAACTTCTTGAGGCGCGAGGCCCGCTTGCGCAGCACGATTCCGAAGGGTATGAAGCCCACGACGAGACCTACGGCCAAGCCAAGTAGTATGGCGCCGGTGCGAAGGTAAACTAAGTAACCTGGAATGGCAAAGGCCGCAACCGACATCAGCACAAGCCCTCCAACGGTCCACTTTAGGTCAGCCTGACTGAGGAGACGTCGAATTCGCGGCGTCAATTCAGCCTGTCGAAGGAAGCGGTCCATCCAGGGAATTGCGCTGATGAGGTCACTCTTGCGAACATCCACAAGAAGATCGTCCATGTCGGTCCTTACTTTACCGGTAGCCAGGACCGAGTCGAGACGGGCAAGCATCTGTTTGGATTCCTGGGACGCACCATCCCCTGCCGCCATGATGAGCAATGCGGCAACGGCAAAAACCCCCAGGAAAATCATGATCACGATGACTGTCATTGCAATCTGCTCCGGTCAGTTCAGTTGACTTCCGTGGCCCTTTCAAACAAGCTCGGTGGCAGGAAAATTCCGGAAGTCCGCAACTGCTCGAGGAATCTTGGGCGGATACGACTCGGCTGGAAGGTCCCAAGCACCTTGCCATTCGGGCCGATTCCCTTCTTCTGAAAGGTGAAGATCTCCTGCATGCTGATTACGTTCTCTTCCATGCCGGTGATTTCGTGGATGCTGACGGCCTTGCGAGTTCCATCGCTGAGACGAGAGCACTGCACGACGATGGTGATCGCTGAGGCAATCTGCTGGCGAACAGTCTTCTCGGGCAAATTGAGATTGCTCATAGCAACCATCGATTCAAGCCTTGTAAGAGCATCGCGAGCAGTATTAGCGTGCACTGTGGTCATGGATCCTTCGTGACCTGTATTCATGGCCTGTAACATGTCGAATGCTTCTTCGCCACGAACCTCGCCGATCACGATGCGGTCGGGACGCATACGAAGACAGTTGATCAGCAACTGTCGCTGACGGATTGCACCTTGCCCCTCAACGTTGGGTGGGCGAGTCTCGAGCCGTACGATGTTTTCCTGGGCCAGTTGCAGTTCGGCGGCATCTTCGATCGTGATAATGCGCTCGTTCTGCGGAATATACTGGGACAGAATGTTAAGGAATGTGGTCTTGCCGGCGCCCGTGCCTCCGGAAATCAGAATGCTCAGTCGCGCGCGCACCGCCGCAGAGAGCAACTCCATCATCTCTGCCGAAATGCTCTTCAACTGCACCAGTTGATTGGCAGCAAGCGGCCCAGTACCGAACCGGCGAATTGACAGAGAAGGTCCGTCTAGAGCCAGTGGGGGAATGATCGCGTTGACGCGCGAGCCATCAGGCAAGCGAGCATCGACCATCGGAGAGGATTCGTCGACTCTGCGTCCGACTCGGGAGACGATGCGATCAATAATCTGGAGCAGGTGGCGGTCATCGCGGAAAGATGCATTGGCGCGGGTCAAAACTCCTCCCCGCTCCACAAACACATGATCTTTGTCGTTAACGAGAATGTCAGAAATCTTCTGATCCTTCAGCAAGGGTTCCAGGGGGCCAAGCCCAAAAACCTCATCGAGCAGGTCAGTCTGAATCTTCTCTTGTTCGTCGAAGCTAAGCGGAACGCGCCGGTCACTGATAATCTCACTGATGATGCTCGATACTGCCTGCCTAGCTTGGTTTGAATTGACGCGCGACAGCTTTTCGAGATCCAGTTTGGAGATCAGGGTTCGGTGTACTTCGGATTTAAAGTTCTCTAAATTGAGATTTTCCACGCGTCACCATTCCAGTCTGTATTCGTACTTGCAAAGATGGGCTACCCGAAGAGGCTGAAGCCCTTCTTTTTCTTCTTGGCTGGTTCGGTATCCAGACCACAGGCCGCTCTCGCCATTTCCCTGATTGATTTTGAAATCATTGAATCCTCCAGAGTCAGGGGAGTCGCTTCATTCTGCATGCGACGCACGGCGACATAGTCGCTCGGGATCTTCCATTGCACCGGCCGACTTAGCGCCTTTGCAATATGCTCTTCGTCAACTCCACCCGCTCGCGGAATAAAGCGGTTCAGTACCAGTTCCAGATTTGAGCCGCCGGATTTGAAGTACTCCGAGATCACCCGATGCGAGTTGCGGAGTTCCGGTATTCCCGCTTGCATCACCAGGTAGACCATGTCGGACTGCTCGACAAGAGTATTGTCGCTCAAATCAAAACGAGAACCTGCGTCGATCACGACGTAGTCAAAACTGGAACGTGCAATCGCGAGGAGCCTCTCCAAGGCTTCCCGGTTGATCTCAACCTGCGGAAACTTCCCCGGCGCCGGAAGGACTGCTAGTCCAGAGCTGTGATTCGTTAAAAGCTTGGAGAGGAAATTTGTATCCAGCCTGCTATGGTTCTGCAGCGCATCCACCGCAGAGAACTGAGGAGAAATGCCAAGCGTAAGCGCCACATCTCCAAGTGGAAGATCCAGATCGATCAGCAAGGCTGTGTGTCCGCAATCGTGCACAAGTGCAACGGCAAAGTTGCAGGCTACGGTTGTGACCCCGGAACCGCCCTTCCCGCCAAGGAACACAAACACCTTGCCGTCGCCCTCCCTTCCGGATCGGGATGCGGGACGCCGGGCTGCTACTCGGCCTAATGCCTCCGCCAGGGTGCCAATCGCGATCGGCTGGGGCAGAAATTCCCGCGCACCCGAGCGCATGCATTGCATCAGCACGTTCGGGTCGGTTTGCGACGAGCAAACCATAACTGTTGTCTCTGCATTCGATCCCAACTGCTCGACTAGGCTGAGCGCCGCATCCCTGTCGCTATCCAGCTCGATGATGATTGCATCAAAACGGTACTCCTGGAGCCGCAGGACCTCGCTGGGAGACGTGGGATAAGTGGCATATTCATGAACCGCCGTGATATCACAGCCTGCGAGGGCATGCGCGATGCCTTTTCTTCGCTGATCACTTGGGCCGATCAAGCCCACCGACAGTGTCCCCAGACCGACGGTATTCATTTCTTGTATATTCGCCGACATAGCAGATCTGAGACTCCCAATTCTGAGGTTAGTAAAGCAGTCGATGAATCCCGTGTCTTCGCCCAAGCTATCTTGCTCAGGCTTGCTAAAGCACTCATTTCGCGAAGAATGACATCAGCGTCCCAATCGCAATTGCGGGCGCATAAGGCATCTTGCGGGCCCGCGGGCTGGCGAGTGTTAATTCGGGATCTCCTTGCATCACCCTCTTCCGCCAGCCAAAGAGCAAGTCGCTACTCCCTGTGAACAATTCCCC
This sequence comes from Acidobacteriota bacterium, assembly GCA_021805025.1. Lineage (GTDB taxonomy): Bacteria > Acidobacteriota > Terriglobia > Terriglobales > Acidobacteriaceae > Telmatobacter. The sequence goes on along the minus strand of JAJZGF010000063.1, from coordinate 13,140 downwards.
GAGAAACCCGCCCACTGCGGCCCAGCCGACCGCCATAATGCCTCCAGCAATCCCGGTGATCACCATTGCCAGTATCAGTTGATGAGGTCCAAGCCAGGCTCCAATCGCCGCGCAAAGCTTCACATCCCCCATGCCCATGCCGCCCATCACGGCAAGAATTCCAAAAAGCAACAACCCGAGGCCCAGCCCTTCGAGACTTGTTGCAAGACCGCTCCAGCCGTGCATCCATGTACCGACTACGACCCCTGCCACGAGAAATGGCAGTACGAGCCAGTTCGGGATTCTGCGGCTACGAAGATCTGTGATCGTCGCAATGCCTACGACAGCCACAGTCGGCCACCATGCGATCGAATGCAAGACTATGCCCCCCTGCTGCTTGTTGAAAACTCTTCACTCGCTGTAAATGCAATTGTCACGCCAAACTAACGTAAGTCAAGTCCCTTGTAATTCAATACGATGCATAAAGGGAGTGTCTAAGTGTGTACACGGATGTTTACTGGAGCCGAGCAGGGTGCATTGCGCCGTATACAGGCAAGACACTGAAAAGTCGGGACTTTCGCCCGGCTTCCATGGCCCGCCGGAAACAGAATAACTCCCCGGAAATGTCATCGTCATGCCCCGGGGAAGAAGCACCCGAGCTCCTCTTGCCGCGTGGCATGCCCCCCTGAATCTCATCGTTCATCTGAAAACATAGTTTTCAGAACAGTTGCCGATGTAGGACAGCTTGTTAACATCCAGGCCGTAGGCGCGGTCATCGGCCGTTCATCGTCTGGAAGGCCGGAAGTTGTACAAGGTGTATCCGGGAGAAGGCGGTTGGAAAAAGAACCACGCTGTTCAAGCTGTGGCGTTGTTTGATACTCAGAGTTGACCGGTCACTCCATATCAAGGCTAAGACCTTCTTGAGCAAGCAAGGACCGCACTCTTTCACGAATCTCATCTCGGATAGCGCGGACCTCGTCAATGGGCTTACCTTTGGGATCGCGGAGCGGCCAGTCGTCGCGGCGAAGCCCCGGCACAAACGGGCAGTTGTCCCCGCAGCCCATAGTGATCAGGAGTTGTGCCTCCTTTGCCAGTTCCTCCGTCAACTTTTGAGGTTTAGCGTTGCTAAGGTCAATTCCGACCTCCTGCATTGCGGCAAGGACCTCAGGATGCACTCGCAAGCCGGGCTCGGTTCCGGCTGAGATGGCTTCTGTCTGTGTTCGATCGGCAAGACGGTTGAAGAACGCAGCCGCCATCTGGGAGCGACCGGCATTATGTACACACGCAAAAATGACCTTTTTCATGGTTCCTCGTCAAGTGGTCATTGCATCCCGATGTTGTCGACCTCCCGCTGCAAGGCGAAGGAATCAAGCGAAGCCAATGGCAGACAGAGGAAAAGGCTGATGCGGCGGTCAAGTGCAGCGAACGCTTTGGAGAAAGCACGTTCAATCTCTTCGGGCGTACCCTTTACGGCAGCCGGATCGGGGATACCCCAGTGTGCCGTGATTGGCTGACCCGGCCACACGGGACAGAGCTCATTGGCCGCGTTGTCGCAAACAGTAAAAACGAAATGGAGTGGTGGTGAATCGGGGGTCGAGAACTCGTCCCAGGACTTGCTCCGGAGAGTCGAAGCACTTAGGCCAGCCTTCTCGATTTGGTGGATTGCCTCGGGTCTTACGATTCCTGAGGCACGGCTTCCTGCGCTATAGGCCATGAAGTGCGGCGCGCCTTTGCGGTTCATAATCGCCTCACCCATGATTGAACGGGCTGAGTTCCCCGTGCAGAGGAACAAGACGCTATAGTTCGCCATGGAAACATCCTTTCGCGTTGTGGCGGCGCTACAGGTTCGCGACTGGTTTGATGGCGTATACCTTTACGCTGGCCGCAGCCGCGTTGATATCGTATTGGAAGAGAAGCGTCTTCAACTCGTCATGGAGCGAGCCCGATGCGTTGGGTGCGGGAGGGCAGCAAGATTCCTCGATGACCTGAAATGGGTTGGAAGCTTCCATCTTTGGGGAGCAGCAGCCAGTCTGATTCTCAACCTTTGCATAGGCGTTGAGGTCTTTTCCGCTGTCCACGATCTCCACATGTTCAAAACCGGCAGCGCGCAGTCCGGCCCGATAATCATCTATCAGGATGGCCCCCGCAATGCAACCAACATAAGCGGCGATGCTCTGCGCCATCTCGTCAGGAAGCTCGCTTTTCAAAGCGATGTCGCTCACGGCCAAGCGACCACCCGGCTTCAGAACGCGGGCAATCTCACGGAAGACGGCTGGCTTATCGGGTGCAAGGTTGAGGACGCAATTCGAGATGACGCAATCGACTGAAGCATCGGGCAGAGGAATCCGGTCGATGGTGGACTCATAGAACTCAACGTTGGTGTAACGGCCCGCCGTGGCATTGGTGCGCGCACGTTCAATCATGGCCGATGTCATATCGATGCCGATTGCTCGGCCTTCATTCCCAACCATCTTCGACGCGAGGAAGACATCCAAACCTCCGCCCGAGCCGAGATCAACAACCACTTCACCCCGCTTGATGTGAGCCGTCGCTGTGGGATTGCCGCAGGACAGGCCCATATTCGCTTCCGCAGGAATCGAGGTCAACTCCTCGGGCGAGTACCCAAAGGCCTCTGCAACGGCCTTCACTCCAGCATGGTCGCTCGAAAGCGAACTCTCGGCTACCGCTTCGTACTTCGATCGGACTGATTCCAATATCTGCTCGGACAAGGCATGCTCCTTAATACATATTCGCAAAAACGACTATATGCCTTGCCAACGTATTCGTCAAGGCGTATAAGATGGGTATGGCGGCAAAGTCATCCTCGTTCAATATGGAGCGGTTCTTCCAGGCATTTGGGGACAACACCCGCCTCCGCCTGCTCAACTTGATGAGAGATCGGGAGATATGCGTCTGCTACTTTGTGGAGATTTTGGGGCAGGGGCAACCAAAGATATCCCGCCATCTGGCGTATCTCCGCCGTGCTGGAATCGTTGCGGCACGGCGCGACGGCAAGTGGATGCACTATCGGATCGTCATGCCGTCCAACATCGGTGCAGCACAGGTCCTGAGCCAGACCCTGGCGTGGCTGGCGGAAGATCGGTCGATGCAGGCAGACCGTGTGCGTCTTTCAAAAGCCTGTTGTTACCCTGCGAAGTTCGCTGCTCTTGAAGCCGCACCATTACCAGTTCCCGTCAATTGCTCCATCGCACCCGAGGCCTGATCACGATGTCCGACAGACCCAATACGCACGGCCAAACCTGCGCTCCGTTGCAGCGGAAGAAGCTCTCCTTTCTCGATCGCTTCCTCACCCTCTGGATTTTCCTTGCGATGGTCCTTGGAGTATCCATTGGCCACTTCCTTCCAGGCTCAGCCGGAATCGTCAATCGCTTTAAGAGTGGAACAACGAACATCCCGATCGCCATTGGGCTGATCATCATGATGTTCCCTCCTCTGGCGAAGGTTCGCTACGAGAAGCTGGGCGACGTCTTCCACAACAAGCGCGTTCTTGGGTTGTCCCTGGTCCAGAACTGGCTGATTGGACCTGCACTTATGTTCGTGCTTGCCGTCCTGTTCCTGCACGGCGAACCGGCCTACATGCGCGGGCTTATCCTGATTGGCATTGCCCGCTGCATAGCGATGGTTCTGGTCTGGAATGAACTGGCGGAAGGCGACACGGACTACGTTGCGGGACTCGTCGCCATCAATAGCGTTTTTCAAGTGCTCTTCTACAGCCTCTACGCGTGGGTCTTCATTACAGTGCTCCCAAGGTGGCTCGGGCTTGAGGGCAGTGTCGTCGATGTTGGCATCGAACAGATCGCGAAGAGTGTAGCAATCTACCTTGGGATTCCGTTCGTCTCGGGCTTCTTGACTCGATTCGTACTTATTCGCATCAAAGGGGAGCCGTGGTACCGGACGCGCTTTATTCCCCGGATCAGCCCGCTCACGCTGGTCGCGCTGCTCTTCACGATTCTGGTGATGTTCTCGCTCAAGGGCGACCTGATTGTGCGTCTCCCGTTCGATGTACTTCGCATTGCAATCCCACTGGTGATTTATTTCCTCATCATGTTCCTCGTCAGCTTCTGGATGGGCAAACGGCTCGGCGCCAACTATGCGCAATCCACCACGCTCTCCTTCACCGCAGCGGGCAACAACTTCGAGCTGGCCATTGCAGTCGCTGTCGCTGTCTTTGGCCTGAGCTCAGGCGAAGCATTCGTCGGTGTCGTCGGCCCGCTCATTGAAGTGCCGGCATTAATCGGACTCGTGAACGTCGCGTTCTGGATGAGGAAGCGCTACTTCGATTCTGAAAGCCCACACGTCGCCGTCCATCCCATCGATGACACGCCGTAGATGCCGCTCCATTCCAATGTCATTCTGAGAATTCGAGACGCAGTGAATCGTCCCTTGAAATCTGGTGCGCTTGACTCGCCAGTCAACCAGTATCGGTGCTGCTGTCAGCGTATCCGGCACGGGGTCTAGCCACAATCTCTCCCAGGGGTTGATTTTTGCATTGAGGAGCGAGGCTTAGCGGGCCCGGAAGGTTGATTCCCGGCAAGAAGTTGTCCTCGAAGCAGTCCAGCGCATGCGGGGGGGACTGTTTCAGCGCCGGGGTTGAATTTGGGGTATAGCTCTGCTGTGCCTGTTGCGCTGCCGATGTGGAAAGAGCGGTTGCGGGTCGCGGCCTGTCCCAGTTTGGCTTCGTGCATCTGTTTGCCGATGATCTTCTGAAGCCGGCTGATGGCCGTAGAGCGGAGTGTCGGTCGTATCCGGCTCGAGCACGATCTCCTTCGGCTGCTGAGCGCCAGACTCGGTGAACACGTCCGACAGAAACGCGTCGATCCTATACAGGACCCAAGCCAATGCTTTAGCCTCTAATTTCATGGATTCCAGCAAGGAACTGTCGGCTCAGGCCAGCTTCGCGCTCAAGCCGCTTCTGGCCGAAGCGCAAACGGCCGCCGCTCATGCCTACGCGCCTTACTCCGGCTTCCGTGTGGGCGCCGCACTCCAGCTCACGAACGGATCCGTCGTCACCGGCGCCAATGTAGAAAATGTCAGCTACGGACTGACCATTTGCGCCGAACGCGCCGCGCTGGTTCGCGCCGTGGCCACATTCGGCCCCGCCATCCGCATTGCCGCCGTGGCCATCGCCAACCTCAACAACGCCCCAAGCCCGCCCTGCGGCGCCTGCCGTCAGATGCTGACAGAATTCATTCAACCCGACGCTCCCGTCGTTTTCCCTGCAGCAGAGGGACCAAAAACAATGCCTTTCGCCGACCTCCTGCCACTGGCCTTTGAGATGAGACTCCCTTGAGGCAAATGCAAGCATGACCGAACGCAGACCAAGACAGGTAGAAGCAGCTGGGCCGGCGCTGCACATGATCGACCTCATCCGCAAGAAACGCGACGGCGGCGCCCTGACACCGCGCGAAATTGAATTCCTCGTGCGCGGCGCTGCCCGGGGAATCTTCGCCCCGGAACAACTCGCCGCCTGGCTGATGGCTGCACTCCTGCGCGGGCTTTCCCGCGATGAAACCCACGCCCTCACCATTGCCATGCGCGACTCGGGCGAGAAATTTGATTCCCGCCGTCTCGGCAAGGTCACAGTCGACAAACACTCCACAGGTGGCGTTGGCGACAAAACCAGTTTCGTTGTCGCTCCCATCGCAGCCGCTTGCGGACTGGCCGTTCCAATGATCAGCGGACGCGCCCTCGGCCACACCGGAGGAACGCTCGACAAGCTCGAATCCATCCCCGGCTATCGCACCGCACTCTCCATGCCGGAGTTCGAGAGAGTCCTCGCTTCCTGCGGCGCCTCCATCGTCAGCCAGACGCCCGACCTGGTGCCGGCGGATCGTGTTCTTTACGACTTGCGCGACCGAACCGGCACCGTTGAGAGCCCCGGACTCATCTGCGCCTCCATCCTCAGCAAGAAACTTGCAGCCGGCCTCAACGCGCTGGTGCTCGATGTCAAGACCGGCTCAGGCGCATTCATGCGTCGCCAGCAGGATGCCGAGTATCTCGCAGCACTCATGGTCGCCACCGCCGAGGCCGCCGGCACGCGCACCGTCGCACTGCTCACTGACATGGGGCAGCCCCTCGGCCGCACGGCCGGTAACTGGATCGAGATCGTCGAATCCATGCAACTGCTGCGCGGCGAGCGGCCGCAAGGCAGCGAGACGCTACGCGAGCTCTCCCTGATCCTTGCGGGCTGGATGATCCATCTTGGCGGTATGGCAGGCACTCCTCATGCCGGTTACCTGAGGGCCGAAGCCGCCCTGGTCGACGGCAGCGCAAAGCGCGCCTTCCTCTGCATGGTCGAAGCGCAGGGCGGCGATATCTCAATCTTTGAAGAGATGCAGGCGTTCCACCGCCCAGGCGCCCGTCGCGTCCTCGATGCATGGGAAGCCGGCTACATCTCCAAAATGGACACCACCATGCTCGGCTGGGCCGTGCAGCGGCTCGGCGCGGGGCGGGTTCGCGCCAGCGAGCCCCTCGATCCCCACGCCGGCATCGAGTTCCACGCACATCGTGGTGACTGGGTCGAGCAGGGCCAGCCTCTCGCCACCCTCTACGCCACTCGCCCTGGACTATTCCCCGAGCCGGAGGATCTGTTCAGGAACGCGATTCGTATCTCCCAGCTCCAGCCCAAGCCCGTCGAGCTCGTCAGCCGCATCTGGACCAGGAGCCAGGCGGAAGCCCTCTTGCGCGATGCTGTAAGGTAGTGGAAAAGCAGCGCGAAGCTGCTTTGAAGGAGTTGGCGTTTGGAACGATTCACAGGCGTGCTTGGCATCCTGGCAGTCCTGACCGCTGCATGGCTCGGCTCGACGGACCGCAAACATATACGCTGGCGCACCGTGGCCTGGGGCATCGGCCTGCAACTTCTCTTCGCATTCTTCGTGCTCCGCTTTGACTACGGCCAACGCGCTATGTCCTGGGCCGGAGACGTCGTAAACCACATGCTCGCCTCCACCGCTGCCGGTACTAAAGTCCTTTTCGGCGCGCTCGGCACGCCCAATACCTCGCTCGGCTCCATCTTCGCCTTTCAGGTACTGCCCACCATCATCTTTATCTCCGCGTTCTTTGCCGTGCTTTACCACATCGGTGTCATGCAGATCATCATTCGCGCTCTGGCCTGGGTCATGCTCAAGACCATGCGCATCTCCGGCGCGGAAAGCATGAACGTAGCCGCCTCCATCTTCATGGGCCAGACAGAGGCGCCGCTCACTATTCGACCATTCCTCGCCAAAGCCACGCGCAGTGAGCTGATGACGATCATGACCAGCGGCATGGCCCACGTCTCCGGCGGCATCATGGCCATGTACATAGCGCAGGGCGTCGCCGCAAAGCACCTGCTCGCCGCCGTCATCATGACCTCGCCCGGCACCATCCTCATCTCCAAAATGCTGGTGCCGGAGACTGAAGTGCCCGCCACCGAAGGCCGCGTCGTCATCCCCGAGCAGGAGGAGCACAAGGAAGAAAACCTGATAGGCGCCATCGCCCGCGGCACTATCGACGGCGGCAAGCTCGCCATGAACGTGGCCATCATGCTCATCAGCTTCCTCGCGCTCGTCGCCCTGCTTGACAGCCTCCTCGGCTGGGTCCACGTGCATGCGGGCCTCCACTGGGTTCCCGGCAGCCTCGGCCAGATTTTGGGGTTTGCCTTCGCCCCCGTCGCCTGGCTCATCGGCGTGCCCTGGCGAGACTGCGGCATCATCGGCAACCTCCTCGGCACGCGCATGGCGCTCAACGAGGTCATCGCCTATATCGCCCTCGGCGCTCAGAGAGCTGCCCTGTCGCCCCGTTCCTTCACCATCGCCACCTTCGCCCTGTGCGGATTTGCGAATCTGGGCTCCATCGGCATGCAGATCGGCGGCATCGGCGCGCTGGTCCCTGAGCGCCGCAACGATCTCGCCCGCCTTGGCGTCCGCGCCATGCTCGCCGGCACAATGGCGAACCTGATTTCAGCTTCAATTGCAGGTATGTTTCTGGGATAGAAACGCGATTGCATTGCCCTGCTGCCGGAGGAGGCACGAGATGAAGACCTATTGCATCGCACTGGTGCCTGGGGATGGGATCGGCAAAGAGGTCATTCCCGCCGGACAAAGAATCCTCGACGCTCTCACCAGCGCAGAGCCCTCCCTGCACTTCCGCTTTGAGCACTTTGACTGGGGCGGAGACTACTATCGGCGTCATGGCGTGATGATGCCCTCCGAAGGGCTCGATGCCCTGCGCAAACATGACGCCATCCTTTTCGGCTCCGCGGGCGACCCGAACATTCCCGATCACATTACTCTCTGGGGCCTGCGCCTCAAAATCTGCCAGGGACTGGATCAGTACGCCAATATACGCCCCACGCGCATCTTGCCCGGCATTGACACCCCGCTCAAGCACTGCAAACCGGAAGACCTCAATTGGATGATCGTCCGCGAAAACACCGAGGGCGAATACTCAGGCGTAGGCGGGCGCACGCATCAGGGCCATCCCCTCGAAGTCGCAACGGATCTTTCTGTGATGACCCGAGCCGGAGTGGAACGTATCCTGCGCTTTGCCTTCCGCCTGGCCCAGGCAAGGCCGCGCAAGCTGCTCACTGTCATCACCAAGAGCAATGCGCAGCGTCACGCCATGGTCATGTGGGACGAGATCGCCGCGCAGGTTGCCGCTGAATTTCCCGAAGTTCACTGGGACAAGGAACTGGTGGACGCCGCCACCGCGCGCATGGTCAACCGTCCCGCGTCGCTTGACACTATCGTCGCCACCAACCTGCACGCCGACATCCTCAGCGACCTGGCAGCAGCTCTTGCCGGCAGCCTTGGCATTGCGCCCACGGCCAATCTCAACCCCGAGCGCGTCTATCCCTCGATGTTTGAGCCCATCCACGGCTCGGCCTTTGACATCATGGGCAAGGGCCTCGCCAACCCCATCGGCACATTCTGGTCTATCGTCCTTATGCTCGAGCACCTCGGCGAAACAAGCGCCGCCCACCGCCTCATGCTTGCCATCGAACACGTCACCGCCAATCCTCGCCTGCACACGCGCGATCTGGGAGGAAACGCAACAACCCCCGACGTGACCGAAGCCATGTGCGCGCTACTCACCGCCAGGACCCACAGAATCCACGCCTGAGCCCACACGCCCGCAGTGCAGGAAACCCCATGACCGCAAGCATGGAAACCAGCGTCGTCCGCAAGCTCCGCCGCCGCATTCTGCCTTTTGTCATGCTCCTCTACTTCGTGAGCTTTCTGGACCGCGTCAACGTGGGCTTTGCGGCGCTCGGCATGAACAAGGCAATTGGATTGACCTCTGCCATGTTCGGCCTCGGCAGCGGGATCTTCTTTGTGAGCTACTTCCTTTTTGAGGTGCCGTCCAACCTCATCCTCTATCGCGTCGGCGCGCGCCTCTGGATTGCACGACTCATGGTCACCTGGGGCCTGGTATCGGCGGCTTCGGCGTTTGTCACCGGCCCGCACAGCTTTTATGTCCTGCGCTTTTTGCTGGGCGCCGCGGAAGCAGGATTCTTTCCCGGCATCATCCTGTACCTGAGCCTCTGGTTCCCGGCGCGCCACCGGGCCTTCGCGGCCGCCGCATTCCTCACAGCCGCGCCGCTCTCCACCGCCATCGGCTCGCCCCTCTCAGGCGCCATCATGCAACTGCATCCCTTCGCGGGCCTGAGCAACTGGCAGTGGCTTTATCTGCTTGAAGCTCTCCCGGCTATTCTGCTCGGATTCCTCGTTTTAGCGGTCCTCACGGACAAACCGGCAGAAGCGCACTGGCTGCAGCCCGACGAGCGCGACTGGCTGGTCACGACGCTGCGCGAAGAGCACATCGGAGGGAGTCTCCATTTTGACCACACGCCGGGCGCTCTGGCCGCACTCGTCAATCCGCGTGTCATTACCCTCGCGCTTATCTATCTCGGCACATCAGCCGGACTTTATACGGCGGGCATCTGGGCGCCCCTGCTGCTTCGTCCCTTCGGCCTGTCGCCGCTGGCGATCGGCTTTGCGAGCGGCCTGCCCGCGCTGGCGGCCATCCTGCCCATGATGATCTGGGCAGGTCACTCAGACCGCACCCTGGAGCGCACCTGGCATGTCATCCTTCCCTGCCTCGCGGGCTGCCTCGGATTCGTCTGCGCCGCCAACGCGCACTCTGCCGCCGGCGTAATTGTTGCGCTCGCCATTATCCAGCTTGGGGTCAGCGCCGCCAAAGGGCCGCTGTGGGCTCTGCCTTCCACGTTTCTCTCCGGTGCCGGCGCCGCAACCGGAATCGCCATGATCAACTCCATCGGCAACCTCGGCGGATTTCTCGGCCCATTCCTCGTCGGCTGGTTCAAAAGCAGGCTCGGCTCCTACTCTGGCGGCTTGTACGCCGTCGCCGCCCTGCTCGCGCTTTCCGCCGGGCTCATGGCGTTGATGAACGGGTGGCCTGCCTCGTCAGCTTCTTCTATCGCGTCCGGTACCAGATCGTAAGCCCCGTCACTGTGCCGCATGTCAGCAAGCTGGCCGCCATGCCTACGGTCAGCGACATATCACGCTGGTAGAGGCCATGCACAATTCCGACGGCCTGGAGGATACTGAACCCGCCAAAGGTGACCAGCGAGACGCCTGCGCCGCTCTTCTTGCGCCACACCGCCAGCGCCTGGGGCACAAACAGCAGCGCGTTGCCGATCAGCCCCAACCCGAAAACCACCGCCACAAACTCTTTCATCCCGCCATCCATCTCGCCGCTCTGTCGGTCGATGCCTTTATCCTCTCATCCTGCACAAAGGTGGCACTCCACGGGCCCGCCCGCGCTTGTAGAATCTCGGAAGAATGACTTCAGCCACGAATTTGAGCTATTTCGACCAAGTCAATGAGGCAGCGTCCCACCTGCGCAACCGGTTCGGTAAATTCAAGCCCCGCGTCGGCATCGTGCTCGGTTCGGGACTCGGCGATGCGATCGATGGCATCGCGGAACCGGTCGTAATCCCCTACGCCGAGATTCCTCATTTCCCCGAATCCACCGTTCAGGGCCACTCCGGCCGCATCGTTGCCGGCCTCATGGGCAGCGCACCTGTCCTCATGATGCAGGGCCGAGTGCACTTCTACGAGGGCTACACGCCGCAGCAGGTCACGTTTCCCATGCGCGTCATGGGTGCGCTCGGACTGCGCGCCGTCGTGCTCACCAACGCAGCAGGCGCCATCGATGAAAATCTCCGTCTCGGCCAGCTTGTCCTGCTCACCGACCACATCAACATGATGGGCTGGAACCCGCTCGTCGGCCCCAACGAAGCACGTTTCGGCTACAGGCCCGGCACCGGTCTCCGCTTCTTTGACATGACAGAACCCTACTCTCTCTGGATTCGCGGCCTGGCCAAAGACGTCGCCACCACCGAGGGATTTGAGCTCGGCGAGGGCATTTATATCGCGGTCAGCGGGCCCAGCTTTGAGACTCCTGCGGAGATTCGCGCCTATCGCACCCTCGGCGCCACTCTTGTCGGCATGTCCACCGTCCCTGAGGCCATCGTCGCGCGCCACATGGGCATGGAGGTGCTCGCCATTTCCTGCGTCACCAACATGGCCGCCGGGCTCAGCCCCACGCCCCTCAGCCATGAAGAAGTCTTCAAAACCGGCCAACAGGTCCGCCGGCGCCTGCGCCGCCTGCTCGAGCAGCTTGCGCCGGGCATCACCTCTTTGCTGGAAGCGAATCTTTGACAGAAAACCCGAACGATCCACCCATCTCCTATGCGCGTCTGCCTTTCCCGCCCGTCGTGCTCGGCATCGCCGGCGCCTCCGGCTCAGGCAAAACCACCCTCGCCCAAGAGCTGGCCCGCTCCCTGGAAGGCGCGACCTTCCCTCTCGACAACTACTACTTGGACCTAAGCCACCTTCCCGTGGAAGAGCGCGCCCGACAGAACTTCGACGACCCGGCGCTCATTGAAAGCACACTGCTCGCCGAGCACGTTGGCGCCCTCGCACAGGGCCGCACGATCCAGCGCCCGCGTTATGACTTCTCCCATCATGTCCGCGTAGCCGGCCAAACCGAGACCGTGCGACCGGGCGCGTTTCTGCTCGTTGAAGGACTGTTTGCGCTTTACTTTCCGCAATTGCTTCCGCTCTATCAGCTCCGCGTTTACGTCGATACCCCGGACACCGTGTGCTTCGATCGCCGGCTGCGCCGAGACATGCAGGAACGCGGCAGAACCCCTGAGTCCGTGCGGCGCCAGTACGATGCGACCGTTCGGCCCGCGGGCATCCGCTACGTCCGGCCCTCCGCTGCCCACGCCGACCTCACGATCGACGGGACCGAAGCCCTCGACTGGAAAGTGGAGCAGGTGCTCGCTGCCCTGCGCCAACACGGACTCCTGCGCCACTAGCCGTTTCAGCGCTTCTGCTGCGCGGCACCACCATCCCGGCTTATTCACGCGTTTAACACTTTTGAGAGGGATCCTTGCGTCGTTCGTGGGACAGCCTTCTTCCCGCAATGGCACTATGCTGCCGATAGTTGTTGGTTTTGATTCGTTCACGGAATTTTTATCTGAGAACCACCTACCGATACAAGGCGTATGGGTATGGTGAGGAAAATGATGAAAACATGGACCATCGCGTTCGAGAAGCGTGTGCAGAGCTGGCTCAGGCAGGGCATGTCGCCCCACCGGCTGGCCCTGACTCTGGCGCTTGGATTCGCAATTGGATGCCTGCCCGTGATGGGGATTCCAACCGCGCTCTGCCTGTTCGTTGCGCTGGCTCTGCGTCTCAATCTACCGGCCATGCAGGCTGCGAACTACGCCGCCATGCCCCTCCAACTGGCCCTGATTCTTCCCTTCGTGCGGCTGGGCGGGCGCATCTTTCCATCGGGCCCAACCGCTGTACTGGCAACGGGACTGCACGGCTCATCAATGGCCCTGCTACGTGCCTCGGGCAGCGTGGCGGCGCAGGCGCTGGGCGCCTGGCTGGTAATCGCAGCGCCTGCCGTGGCGATTCTCACCCTCGTCCTGACTCCCCTTTTGCGGCGCATCCCCACATGGGCGCCCCAGGCCGGGGATTGAAGCTTCGCTTTATATAACTGGACAGTGCCAAGTTCTCCGTTCGCTTAGGAGCGCTTGTTGGCGAGGCGGAGGTTGGATAGTTGGGTGGCCAGATCGATCCAGCGGTCGACCAGCGTCTTCATGCCCTCGTAGTTCTTCAG
>JAJZGF010000237.1 GCA_021805025.1 Acidobacteriota bacterium | reverse complement strand
GCGGACCGCCGCGTTGCCCGCGAATCCCCTTGATTCTCTCAGGCGCGGGATCGAGGAAATCCCCCGCGCGCTCCCTACAGGGCGGTAGATTGCCGTGATGGAACCCCGCATCCGGCCCTATCTCGAACAAGTGGCTGCCGACGAGCGGCGCGCGGAGCAACGGCGTCGCTTCGCGCGGAACCAGGCGCTGGGCCTGGTCTTGCTGGCGGTCGGCGTGCTCGCGTGGTGGCTCATGCGCACGAATCCCCGCTGGATCTTTCCGCCGGGCTGGTGGCGGCTGTGAGTGCTGCGCGCACCGCGGACGGCGGCTTCGCCGCGCGCTCGGGGACGGGCGGTACGGACACTACGCTGGCCGAGCCGCTGGTCGTGCTTTTGCTGGGCCCGACGGGAAGCGGGAAGACCGCGCTCTCGCTCGCGCTGGGCGAACGCTTCGGCGGCGAGATTGTGAGCTGCGACTCGGTGGCCGTCTATCGCGGGATGGACCTCGGCTCCGCGAAGCCCAGTGCGGCCGAACGCGCGCGGCTGCCGCACCACCTGATCGACGTGACCAACCCGGATGAGCCATACACGGCGGGGGAGTACAGTCGTCAGGCACGCGCGGCCTTGCGCGAGATTGCGACGCGGGGGCGGTTGCCCATCGTGACGGGCGGGACGGGCCTGTATCTGCGCGCACTCACAGAAGGCTTGTTTGCCGCGCCGGAACGGCAGGACGAACTGCGCCGACGCCTCAGGGCAAGCGGGGAGAAGCGCGGAAGTGCATGGCTGCATCGACTGCTCGTGCGGCTCGATCCAGCGTCGGCGGCGCGCATCCATGCGAACGACACGCCCAAGTTAATTCGGGCGATTGAGGTTTGCCTGTCAACGCGCAGGCCCTTGTCGCATGTGCTGTCGACAGAGACTGCGCGCGATCCGCTGAGGGGCTTCCGGCTGCTGCGCTTCGGGCTTAGCCCGCCTCGCGCCGCGCTGTACGAGCGCATCAACCAGCGGTGCGCGGCGATGTTTGTCGCGGGCCTGGTGGAGGAGACGCGCGAGCTGCTCGCCCGCTACGGGCCGGTGAAAGCATTGGACTCGCTAGGCTACAAGCAGGCGTTGGCCGTCCTGGCGGGAACTTTGACATTAGAGGCCGGGATAAAAGCCGCACAGCAGGGCCATCGCAACTACGCCAAGCGTCAGTTGACGTGGTTCCGCCGCGAGCCTGAGGTGCATTGGATTGCGGGCTTCGGCGATGAGACGGAGACGGTGCGCGCATCCGCCGATGCGGTGCAGCGGAACCTGTGACGCCCTGCCCGCCAGCGCCGCATCCATTAAACTAAGCGGTGGCATACCGCGTTCCCGACAAAGCAGGAACGCGCAGGAACGGAGATTCCTTGGCAGAGACGATCTATGACGTGGCGATTATCGGAAGCGGGCCCGGCGGATACACGGCGGCCATTCGCGGTGGACAACTGGGACTGAAGGTGGCGCTGATCGAGAAGACCCAGAAGCTGGGCGGAACCTGCCTGCACGTGGGCTGCATCCCCACCAAGGCGCTGCTCTTCAACGCCGAGATATGGGACCACCTGAAGCATGCGGGCGACTATGGCATCGACGGCATTGGCACGCCCACGCTCAACTGGGAGAGCGTGTTGAAGCGCAAAAACGCCATCGTGACCAAGCACACCAAGGGCCTGGAATTCCTGATGAAGAAGAACAAGGTCACGGTGATCTCCGGCTACGGGCGGCTCACCGGACCGGCAGAGGGCGGCATGCACACGGTGGCGCTCTCTAGCGTGGCCGAAGGCGCGGCAACCGAGCTGAAGGCAAAGAACGTGATTCTGGCTACGGGGTCCGAGGCCAAGACGATCTTCGGCCTCGCGCCGGACGACCGCATCCTGACGAACATCGAGATTCTTTCTTTGCCGGAGCCGCCCAGGTCGCTGATCGTGATTGGCGCGGGCGCGGTGGGCATGGAGTTCAGTTCCATCTTTCGCAGCTTCGGCACCGAAGTCACCCTTGTGGAATTCCTGGCGCGCGTCGTGCCTGTGGAGGACGAAGATATCTCCAAGGAGATCACGCGTCTGTTCAAGAAGCGCGGCATCGACATCAACACCGGCGCGAAGGTGGAGAAGATTGAGAAGACCGAGACGGGCGTGAAGGTGTCGTGGACGGGCGCGAACGGCAAGGCCGCGGAGAAGGAGGCCGAGAAGGTACTGGTAGCCGTGGGCCGCGCGCCGCGCACCGACAACGTGGGCATTGAGAAGACGAAGATTGAGCTGGATCGCGGTTTTGTGAAAGTAAATGAGGCGCAGGAGACCGCCGAGCCGGGCGTCTTTGCCGTGGGAGACATTGTGGCGGGGCTGCCGCAACTGGCCCATGTGGCCGGCATGAGCGGTATTGTCGCAGTAACCAGCATCGCGGGGCGCACATTCCGCCCGGTACGCCGCGACCGCATTCCCGGAGCCACCTACACCGAGCCGCAAATTGGCAGCGTGGGTCTGACCGAGGCGCAGGCCAGGGAAAAGGGCTACGAGGTCAAGGTTGGCAAGTTTCCCTTTGCGGGCAACTCCAAAGCCACCATCGTCGGCAATCACGACGGCTTTGTAAAGATTGTGGCGGACGCGAAGTACGGCGAGATTCTCGGTGTGCACATCCTGGGCCCACAAGCCACGGAGCTGATTGCAGAAGCCGTTGCCGTGCTGGAGTTAGAGGGCACTGTGGAAGAGCTGATGTTTACCATCCACGCGCATCCCACGCTGGCCGAGTCCATGCTGGACGCCTACGCGGCGGTGGAAGGCATGGCGATTAACGCATGAGAGTCATGTTTGCCGCCCTGCCAGCAGACACGCGTTCGGTATAATCGCCCCAGCTTTTCACGAGAACGCCAACTTTGCCATCAACACATCGGGCACTTTCGAGAACCAAAACGCGATCCTATCCGCGCGAGAGCTTTGGCTTCTCGCAGCAGGATCTGCGCACCCTTCGCGCACTGAAGACTCCAGCGCGCATTCAGAAGTTCATCGATGGGCTGACGTATCAGTACGCGGACACGGCCTGGTCGCCCAGGCGCGTGCTGCATGAGCGCAAAGGGCATTGCATGGAGGGCGCGCTGCTGGCAGCCGCCGCGCTGCGCGTGAACGGGCATCCGCCGCTGCTGATGGACCTGGAGGCGGTGCGCGATGACGACCACGTGATCGCGCTCTACCGCGAGCGCGGACTGTGGGGCGGAATTGCCAAGTCGAATTTTGCGGGGCTGCGCTTTCGCGCGCCGGTGTATCGCACGCTGCGGGAGCTGGCGCTGAGCTACTTTGAGCAATACTACAACCTGCGCGGCGAGCGCACCCTGCGCGCCTACTCGCGGGCCGTGAATCTGTCGCAGCTGGACGGCCAGCGCTGGATGACAGCGGAGGAGGATGTCTGGTGCGTTCCCGAGGCGCTCATTGCGGCCAGGCACTACGCGCTCGTCCCCGACGCGGTGTCGCGCGCGTTGCCGAGAATCGATCGCAGAAGTTTTGAAGCAGGAAAGTACGGGTGGATGAAGCACTAGACTGAGCACGAACTTGGCCTTCCTGCCTTTTTTTGCGAGGGCGCCCTTTTGCCTGTCCCCTGTTCATCCCGTCAAATGCATCGGCAGCAAGTTCTTGCCAACACGGCAGCTCATCGTGGACTCTGAGAGTCCAGCAGGCTTGGTCGTGTGGACCGGCTTAGCCTGAGCATGGTGCGTGCGGCCTGCGGATGTGCAGATTCGGAGACGCAGAGCAGAGGTGCAACTTCCCCGGAGGTTCCAGATGGCAGGTGTCTATCTGCGGCGTATCGGAACCGCGGTTCCGGAACATGATATACACGACAAGTTCATCGCGTTCGCCACGGAGATGCTTGAAGACCGGCGCGCGCGTTCGATCTTCCAGCGAATCGCGACGAAATCCGAGATTCACCACCGCTACTCATGCCTGACGGACGAGCCCGCGCGGAGCGATGCGGCGATGGATGCCTTTTCGTTCTACGCAGGCGGGCAGTTTCCTTCAACCGCGCAGCGGATGAAGGTCTTCGAGCAGTCGGCTCCTAGGCTGTTGCGGAAGGCGCTGGACAAACTGGCGCTGAGCGCGCAGGAACGCGGGCGCATTCGCCATGTGATTGTGACCTGCTGCACGGGCTTTTATGCGCCGGGGATGGACTTTGACATCATCGACTATCTGGGCCTGTCCGCATCGACCGAACGCACGATGATGGGATTCATGGGCTGCTATGCGGCCATGAATGCGCTAAAGGTGGCGCGGCATGTGGTGCGTTCAGAGCCGGATGCGCATGTGCTTGTGGTGAATCTGGAGCTGTGTACGCTGCACTTTCAGCCGACGCAGGAGCTGAGCGAGGTGATTTCGTTTTCGCTCTTCGCCGATGGATGCGCGGCGAGCCTGGTGACGAGCGAGCCGGGAGGGCTTGCGCTGGAGAGTTTTCACGCAATGCAGATTGAAGAGTCACGGGATCTGATTACGTGGCGCGTGGGGGATCTTGGCTTTGATATGTTTCTCTCGACGCACGTGCCAGCGAGGATTGCCAAAGCGATGCGCGAGCATGGTGACGCGGTGGCTGACGGCAGGGACGTGAAGCTGTGGGCCATTCATCCGGGCGGGCGGTCGATTCTGGACGCGGTGGAGGATGGACTCAGACTTGCGCCCGATGCATTGCGCCCGTCGCGCGAGGTGCTGGCGTCGTTTGGCAATATGTC
>JAJZGF010000062.1 GCA_021805025.1 Acidobacteriota bacterium | reverse complement strand
AACGACCATGAACGGACAAGGAATACATTCCAAAATAAACTGGCAGGCAGCGGTCGCCGGGTTGATCCTCGCGACGGCCCTCATCTCGGGCTGCAAGACGCAACAGGCCACACAGCCGCCTGAGCGCACAGACCAGCAGGTCGCCAACGACATACAGGCCAGGATTCAGAGCGAACAGGCACTGGCAAATCAGCCGATCCAGGTCAGCGTCGCAAGCGGCGTGGCCACCTTGAGCGGCACCGTAAGCGACGAGGCATCGCGGGCGCTGGCCGGCAACGACAGCGGCAGCGTGCCCGGAGTGAAGACGGTGGTGAACAATCTGACCGTGCAGCCCACCCAAAGCAGCGTGACCGAACCGCCGCGCCAGGCCGCTCCGATGCCCGTTCCGCAGCCCCGGCGCAGCCGCCAGGCGCAGAACGCGGCTCCGCAGCCGATGGTGCCTCCGGCCCCTGCGCAGCCCGTGACCTCTCCGCCCATGCAGCCGCGCACGCCTCAGCCCCCACCGCCTCCGGCGCAGCCCGTTGCGCGTCAGATCGTGATCCCCGCCGGAACGCAGATGCAGGTGCGCATGGCTGAAACGCTCGACAGCAAAACCAGCCAGACCAACGACGTATTCCATGCCACGCTGGCGCACGATCTTGTGGAGCAGGGGCTGGTGGCCATCCCCCACGGCGTTCCTGTGCTTGGCCGCGTGGTGAACGCCAAGCAGGCTGGACACTTCAAGGGCAATGCGGTGCTGGAGGTTGAACTGACCGAACTGACCGCGCACAAGCAGAAAATTGCACTGACGACCAACACCTATAACTCACAGGGCGCGGGCCGCGGCAAGAACACGGCTGAAAAGGCCGGCGGCGGCGCGGCCGTGGGAGCGCTGATCGGGGCGCTGGCCGGCGGCGGTGAAGGCGCGGCCATCGGAGCCCTGGCCGGCGGCGGCACCGGCGCCGGCATCAATGCCGTCACACGCGGCCAGCAGGTGCAGATCCCCGCCGAAACGCTTGTGAGCTTTGAGCTTCAAGCCCCCATCGTGGTCACCGTCATGGTCAATCCCTCAGGCAGCGTGCAGAACGAGCCGGCGCAGGAGCCGCAGCTTCAACGCCGTTGACTGGCGTTGCGCGTGGAGGGTTCAAAACCGGCTGCCTCCACGCCCCGCTGCCCAATTTCGCGACACTTGATTACCTTGGTCCCGTAATGCGGCCACCGGACGCGCATTTCCACTCTTCGCTGTCATCGGCAGAGTGTTAGAAAAC
This sequence comes from Acidobacteriota bacterium, assembly GCA_021805025.1. Taxonomy (GTDB): domain Bacteria; phylum Acidobacteriota; class Terriglobia; order Terriglobales; family Acidobacteriaceae; genus Telmatobacter. Next base: position 18,637 of record JAJZGF010000062.1, on the reverse strand, counting down.
ATGAGAGCGTTCTTAAAAAAATTCCAGTTACGACATTCCGTGAGGTATCTGCCATGTTTTCCCGTGCCGTCGCGCAAGAAGACTTCGAGATCAGCCCTCGGTTTCGCCGCTCCCTGGAAGAACGCATCGCCCGCCTGGAACGCGATGCGGATTCCGACGAAGCGCGCATCGCGGAACTCAGTTGCGAAGACCACATCCACAGGCACATGCGCCTGGTTGCCGCACAGCGCGCGGAAGCATTGCGCATGAGGTTATTTCTCGATCGCGCGGGAACCCGCCTCCCCCGGCCATTGATCCCACTCTGAGGGGTCCCCCACCGGCCGGTGCAGCTCGTCCGTCTTTTCGGGGCCGGTGCGCAGCGTCCGGCATCTCTCTGCAGTCTTCATGCGCCGTCGAGGGCTTTTCCGGGTCAGACGAGTCTCTCTCGGACTTCGCGGCGCACCAGGTAGAGGAAGAAGACAAGGTTCAAAAGGCCCTGGATGAGGGCCGCAGGGTTATGTTCCCCGGAAAAAATCCAGAGGTTGTAGCAGGCCAGCAGAAAGACCGCGGCCAGCGCCAGAGCCCACGCCCAGCGCAGCAGCATCAGCAGGCCTGCGCTGGCCGCCATAAATGCTGCGGCCAGCACAAGGAACAAGGGAGGATAGTGCCTTCCCCCGGCCACGCCAAGGATGATCACTCCTGCCAGCACCAGCAGGTACAGACTGATGGCGGCCACTCCAGGCAGCAGCAGCAGGCCGTGCTGAGGCGGTTTTCCGTTCAATGGATCTGTGGAAGCAGGCTGGTTCATAGCGTGTGGAGGTAGGCAAGCAAGGCCTGCAGTTGTTCGTCGGCGAGCGGCGTGGCGGGCATCATGTTCCGTCCGTGCAGAATCACTGCGGTCAGCCGCTCATCGGTCGGCGGCGCGCCGGAGGGCATGGCAGGCAGCTTGGTCAGCGCCTGCAGTCCCGGCCCGTGCAGGGAACCGGTTGTGGTGGCATAGTGGCAGCGGGCGCAGCTCTGCTGGAAGACCGCGGCTCCGCGTGTCTCCTGCTCGGTCCACTGGGAAGATGGCTTGGAAGGCGGCAACGGGCGGCAACCCGCCAGGCCTGCGAGCGCCGCAATCGAGACGACAAAAATAAACGTGCGCATTTGCCTACTCATGATAGCGGTGTGCCCGCAGGGCCGTCACTCGGCGGCGGCGATTCCTTCGCAAATGCGCTCGATTGCGCGCTTCTCCGCTTCGCTGCCCGGCCGATGACCGTTAACCAGGATGGAGAAGGCAATGATCTTGCCGCTCGACGCGGTCACATAGCCTGAGAGCGCATTCGTTTCGTTCAGAGTGCCGGTTTTGGCCCAGAGGCGGCCTTTGAGGGGTGAGTTCTTGAACCAGCCGGTAAGCGTGCCGTCTACGCCGGCAACCGGCAGCGACGCCCTCCAGGCAGCGCCCCAGGCCTGTCGCGAGGCATAGCTAAGCAGCTGCGTGAAGGCGCGCGGCGCGATGCGGTCGTCCATGCTCATGCCCGAGCCGTCGTAAAAAAAGAAGTCGCCGTCGCTGACGCCGGCCTGAAGCAGAAACTGGCGCACCACCCGCGTGCCCTGCTCCAGGCTTCCGTCGCGGCCCAGTAGCCGGCCCAGCAGGCGCAGCAGCAGTTCGGCGTGCAGGTTCTGGCTCACCTTGTTGGTGACGGTAATGTCCTCACCCACCGGCACAGAAACGTATGTCGCCAAAACCCGCCTTCCCTCGACCGGAGCCTCCACGGTGGCCAGCTCCTTGGGAGCAAGTTGCAGCGGCTCGGCGCGCTCGGCGGCAAAGTCCCCCGTGCCCGTCGAAAGCCGGTGCGCGGCGGTGGCCGAGCCGGTGATCTCTACGCCGCGGCTCAGCAGGGCCTGCTTGAAGGCGGAGGCCGTAAAATCCGCAGGATCTTCCACGGCCAGTCCGGCATGAAAGCCCTGCGGCGGAATGGTTCCCCATGCGCGCACCAGCAGGCTGCCCGGCATCCGTTGCAGACCAGGGCGGGCGGCCGCGGCGCTGGGGGCGACAGTCGCGATGTTGTCGAGCGTGTAGTAGTCGGTCACGGGCGACCACTCGACTGCAAGCCCGCCCGGCTCGCTCAGGTCGGCCTTCATGTCCAGGTCGATGGTGTTGTCATTGAACGTGAGCGCGGAGACAGGCGCGCCGTAGCTCCACTGCAGATCGTCCCACGCCCATGCGGCCCCGTAAGGCTCATGGAGGAAGAAGCTGTCATCGCCGACCACGTTCCCATCCACCTTGCGGATGCCGGCCTGGACCACCTCCCGTGCCAACCGATCCAGCGCGGTCATGGGGGCAGCCTTCGGCGCGGCCACAGGGACTGCAGGCGCGGCGTTCGGCTCTTGATAAGGGTAGGTGCGGCTGCTGATCGTGGGATCACCGGAGCCCAGCAGAATCAGGTCCCCTTGGAGCGTCCCGCTGGCGTCCACCGTGCCCGCGGTCACCACACTGGTAGTCCAGGTCAGCGTCTCCACGGGCAGCAGCGCATAGGCTGCGGCGGTGGTGGCCAGTTTGGCGTTGGAGGCAGGCATGAACAGCCGGCCCTCGTTGAGGCCGTAAAGCGGATGCCCATCGAGCGTGGCCACGCTGATGCCAAACTGCGCGTGGCTCAGGGCGGGGTCGGCAAGGATGGCCCCGATGCGGCTGACGAGCGCACCCTGGGCGGAAGGACGATTGCCGTGCGCGCCCGGATGCGTGGGTCTCGCCTGGGACACAAGCCCGGCGGGGCTCGCAAGCAGGGCCGCCAGAAGAGGTGTAAGAGCCCGGCGCATCTTCATGCCGGGAGTGTAGCAGGTGCCGTTGCGCCTCGCCCTCGTAGAATCGAACCGGAAGCCCATGACGCAATCGCCCCATCCTTCTGCCCGCATCTGCTGCCCATGGCGGTTGCGCAGCCGCACCATTGAACTGGGGCGGCGCACGCTGGTGATGGGCGTCCTGAACGTCACGCCGGACTCGTTCAGCGACGGCGGGCGATTCTTCACGCCCCAGGCGGCGATCACCCACGCTCTTCGACTGCTGGACGACGGCGCCGATCTGATCGACCTGGGCGCGGAAAGCACGCGTCCCGGTTCGCGTGCCGGCGGCGCACCCGGCGCAGCGCAAGGCCCTGCCGTAAGCGCGGAGGACGAACAGGCGCGGCTGCTGCCGGTGCTGGCTGGGATACTCGCGGCGCGGCCTGCGGCAATCGTCTCCATTGACACGTACAAGGCGGCAACGGCGCAGGCGGCCCTCGCAGCGGGTGCGGAGATCGTCAACGACGTAAGCGGCTTGAAGTGGGACCCGGAGATGGCGGGCGTGTGCGCCGCGGCGGGCTGCGGCGTGGTCCTGATGCATACGCGCGGACGGCCGGAGGAGTGGCGCACGCAACCCCAGCTTGACCCGCATGAGCTGCTCGCGACGGTGCGCGCGGGATTGGCGGCGAGTATGGCAACTGGACTGGCCGCGGGAATTGCGCCGGAAGCTGTTGTACTGGACCCTGGATACGGCTTCGGCAAGCGATTCGACGAGAACTATGCGCTGCTGGCGCGGCAGCACGAGTTGCTTGCTCTGGGGCGGCCGCTGCTGGCAGGGGTGAGCCGCAAGTCATTTCTAGGAAGGACGCTGGCCCCGCTGCATGGCGGCCGGGATGCTGCGGCGGAGGCGCGCGAAACGGCGAGCCTGGCGGCGATGGTGGCGGCCATTCTGCACGGCGCATCCGTGGTGCGGGTGCATGAGGCAGGCGCCGCGGCAGAGGCGGCGCGAATCGCCGATGCCGTGTTGCAGGCCGAGGCTCGCTGAGCCTGTCCCCTCGAACCATCGGCAGCTTGAGATTCCCGCGGCAGAAGGCGCTGGCGGCTTTATCTCACACCCACTTTATAGCGCGGCCAGAGCGGGCGGTCCGCCTCGTGGTTGATGACGGGCTCGCCATCGCACACCACTTCGAGCACGGTGGCGGGCTGGTCGGGCGCCGTCAAAGGCAGGCCGGTCACGCGCAGGCTGAACTCGTCTTGTATGAAATCCACCTTCTCGCCCGTCTTCAAGATGCGCACTGAAATCACATTGGGTTTGAGGCCGCCAATGGCGATGACCGCCTGCGTCTGATAGAAGCTCAGCCAGTCCGCCGCCGGCGTGTGGCCCGGCCAGAACTGCTGATGGATGTAGAGCGTGTTGCCGCGACGGGTGTAGTTGGCATTGGTGTTCCAGCTAAAGTTGCCGCGGTCGGTGCCGTAGATCGCTTTGCCATTGGTGTCGAGCCACTGGCCCACCGCTTGCAGCACGGCCACTGACTCGGGCGGCACGGAGCCGTCCGGCTCAGGCCCGATGTTCAGCAGGTAGTTGCCGCCGCCGCGGGCGCAGTTGGCCAGGTTGGCGACGATGGTCTTGGGCGTCTTCCACGCATCGTCAAAGCGGTTGAAGCCCCAGCTGTCGTTCAGCGTCATGCAGCTTTCCCATGCGCGGCCCGCCTCGGCGGCCTGGATGTGCTGCTCCGGCGTGGAGAAATCGCCTTCCAGGCCGTTGCGGTTGTTCACGATGATGTCGGGCTGCAGGTCGAAGACCATCTGGTTCATGCGCTCGGATTCCCACTGTTCGGGCGTGAGCGGCCAGTCCACGTCGTACCAGAGGATGTCGATTTTGCCGTAATTGGTCATCAGCTCCCGGATCAGCCCGTGCGTGTACTCGACGAAGCGCTTGCGGGCCTCCTCGTCGGTCTTGCAGCGCGCGCCGTCCGGGTGGTGCCAGTCCATCAGAGAGTAGTAGAAGCCCACGCGCAGCCCCTCGGCCCGCGCGGCGTCAACGAACTCGCGCACCAGGTCGCGCCCCGGACCCTGCCTGGGCGCGCAGTAGTCGGTCAGCTTCGTGTCCCAGTGGCAAAAGCCTTCGTGGTGTTTGGTGGTCATTACCATGTATTTCTGCCCGGCGCGCTTGGCCAGGCGGGCCCAGTCGCGCGCAGCGTTCGGCTTGGGGGTGAAGTGCTTCGCCAGCAACTCATACTGCGGAATCGGGACGCCTTCAACCTCCAGCGCCCACTCATGCTGCCCGATGACCGAGTAGAGGCCCCAGTGGATGAACATGCCGAATTGGGCTTCATGCCACCACGCCATCCGCTGGGCGCGGGTGGCGGCCATCTTCTGCGCGATGGTCGACGAATCTGCCGGCGCGTCGCCGGACTGCAGGCCCGTAGCGGATGCGCTGGAAGTGGAAAGCGCCAGCGCGCCTGCGGCGCCAAGCCCCTTGAGAAATGACCGCCGCGAACCTTCGCTCCAGTGCATGATGAGGTGTCCTCCGAGTGATTTTGCCGTGCGGGGGAAGTCTAGGGATTGAGGCAAGGCGGTGTCAAAAAGGCTCAAAAAAGCAGAGATGACCGCTTCCAGGCTGGCCGGAGCCGAGCCTGCTCGTGATCGAGCCCCCCAACCCACTCAGGGTTTATCATCGGAGATGGTGCGGGCTCGGGTTGTTTTGCCTGCGCATCTGCCCTTGCGCAGAAGCCTTCGGGTCTTCCTGTGCGGGGATATTTCTGTGAAGAACGGATGGCCATGCGAGCGAAGACGGCAGTCGTGCTGGGTGCCCAGTGGGGCGACGAGGGCAAGGGCAAAATTGTGGACGTGCTGAGCGAACGCTTCAGCGCGGTGGCGCGCTACGCGGGCGGGCACAACGCCGGGCACACGGTCATCCACGGCGAGCAGAAGTTTGTGCTGCAACTCATCCCCTGCGGCGTGCTGCGGCCCGGCTGCAAGGCCGTCATCGGCAATGGCGTGGTGCTGGACCCCGTCGCCTTTCTGCGCGAGGTGGCCAAGCTGCGCGACCTGGGCGTGGATGTGGATGGCCAGCTCTCCGTCTCGAACCGCGCGCAGGTGATTCTGCCCTACCACCGCATGATCGAGCTGGCCGCCGAGAGCGCGCCGGGGCGAAAGAAGATTGGCACCACCAGCCGCGGCATCGGCCCGGCCTATGAGGACAAGATGGCGCGCAGCGGCCTGCGCATTGTGGACCTGCTGCGCCCGGAGCTCCTGAAGACGCACATCGAGGCGGCCTGCGCGGAGAAGAACGCAATTGCCCATGCCCTGTTCGGGACCGACCCGCTGGATCCGCAAAAGATGTATGACGAATACGCCGCGGCGGCCGAACAGGTACGTCCGTTTGTCACCGATACGGGCCGCCTGCTGCACAAGGTGCTGGCCGAGGGCGGCAGCGTGATGTTTGAGGGCGCGCAGGGTACGATGCTCGACATCGACCACGGAACCTACCCCTTTGTGACTTCATCCAGCGCCACGGCGGGCGGAGCGGCCACGGGGACAGGCGTGGGTCCGACTGCGATCGGCACGGTGATCAGCGTGACCAAGGCCTATGTGACGCGCGTGGGCGAAGGGCCATTCCCAACCGAGATTCACGAGGAAGTGGGCGACCATCTGCGGGCGCGCGGCAACGAGTACGGCGCCGTGACCGGCCGGCCGCGGCGCTGCGGATGGCTCGACATGCCGCTGCTCCGCTACTCGAACCAGGTAAACGGCGCCGAGTGGCTCGTGGTAACCAAGATGGATGTGCTCGATGAGCTGGCGGAGATTCCCATCTGCGTGGGCTACAAGATCAACGGCAAGGTGTCCGACGAGATTCCGGCGGACGTGGCGGGGCTCGAACGGATCGAGCCCGTGTATACGAAGCTGAAGGGCTGGCAGGCCTCCACTGAGGGCATCACCTGCTTTGACAACCTGCCCAAAGCGGCGCAGGAGTATCTCCGCTTCCAGGAGCGGGAGAGCGGGGCAAAGATCGGGATGGTGTCCACCGGGCCGGATCGCGACCAGACAATGGTGTTGCCGGAATTTGCGGCTGCGCTGGATGCGATTCACGGGTAGACTGAATCCACGGGGGCAGCACAAATCAGCTCCAAAAGGGATGCCGCGACGATGATCAGTTTTGTGGTCCGCTTGAAGTTTTCGCCCGAAGACCGGCTGGAGGTTGCCGAGATTCTGCAAAAGCTGACGCTGGCCTCGCGCCAGGAGCCGGGATGCGTCAGCTACATCCCGCACCGGGTCGAGGGCGCGCCGGACATGGTCCTGATCTACGAGCAATACAAGGACGCGGCAGCCGAGGACGCACATCGGCAGTCGGCGCACTTCAAACAGTATGCCGTCGGCGGCCTTTACCAGAAGATGCTCGAACGGAGCCGGGAAGACCTGGACGCGCTGGCCTGAAGCGCATAGGCGAGGCAGTATGGGAACAATCCCGCGTGAACCAAGCAGGCGGCGTGGCCGCATTGACCCGCACGCCGGCTGGGGTCTACCATCCGTTACGTCTATGCGAAAGTTCATAGCCAACTCTCCAACCGGCCAATGGCGCCGCCTGGCGCTGGGCATGGCCTTGCTGCTCATCGCGGCGGGCGCAACCTTGATGCAGGGATTGCCGCGTGCCGAGCGGCACGAAAAGCGGCATGAGATCGACCGGCTGGAACTTGAGTGGCGTCAGGCGATTCTGCAGGGTGACGTGAACACGATGAGCTCCCTGCTCGCGGATGATTACGTGGGCATCACCAGCAATGGAACCCTGCAATCAAAGGATGAGACGCTGGCGAGCATGCGCAGCGGCGCCTTGCACTTCGAGTCGATCCAGATGTGGGACCGCAAGATTCGGTTCTATGGGACCACCGCGCTCGTAATCTCGCGTGCGGACGTGACCGGCAAGGCGCCGGATGGCCCGGTTTCCGGGAGCTTCCGCTATACCAGGGTGTACGTGCAGGACGATAAGGGCGCGTGGCACATTGTGAGCTTTGAGGCCAGCCCCATTCGCGATCACGGCGACAAGCACGAGCAATAACCCACTTGCCCCTACAATAAGCGAGTGCCCGAACTGCCCGAGGTCGAGACCATTGCCCGCGGTGTGGACGCGCGCGTGCGCGGCCACCGCATTGCAGAGGTCTGGCTGGGGCGGCATCGCGAGCCCTTCAAAACGCCGCCCGCCCGCATGGCGCAGGGCCTGGAAGGGCGCACCCTTCTTGGCGTTCACCGGACGGGAAAGCATATCGTCTGCGAACTGGGCAGTGCCGGCTGCAGTCCTTCGGACGAGCGCGCCGGTCAGGCGACGGCTCAGTGGATAGTCCACCTCGGCATGACCGGACGGCTACTGGTCACAACGCCGGAGGCATCTGTCGCCCCGCACACCCATGCGCGCCTTACGCTGGCAAGCGGCCGCGAGATCCGTTTTGTCGACCCGCGCCGGTTTGGCCGGCTGGAATTTCGCGACCTGAGCCGGGCTCAGGGCTTCGCAGCGCCGGGGGCAGAGCCGTTGACGATTGGAGCCCAAGAGTTCGCGGCCCTGTTCCGCGGACGGAGGCTGGCCATCAAGGCGGCGCTGCTTAACCAGACCCTGCTGGCCGGAGTGGGCAATATCTATGCCGACGAGAGCCTCTTCCGCGCCGGGATTCGTCCCCGGCGGCTGGCCGGACGGTTGACCCGAGCTGAACTCGAAAGATTGCGGCGCGCTTTGCGCCAGGTGCTCGAGCAGGCCATTGGCCTCGGCGGCTCCTCCGTGGCAGATTATGTCGATGCAGACGGGGTGCGCGGCTTCTTCCAGTTGGAACACCGGGTCTACCAGCGCACAGGCCAGCCATGCCGGGTCTGCGGGACGGCGATTCGGCGAATTGTGGTGGGCGGGCGAAGCACGCATTACTGCCCCATGTGCCAGCGGTGAGGCTCACTCTATGGTTTTCAGAAGATAGAGCACGCTTGAACTATAGGATTCAAGACCAACATCTCAAAACCAGGCACTTAAGTCACTGATAAATATGGAAAACATGAACGGCCCGTTGATTGCTATGTAGAGGGTGCCAGTGATGTACCGGCTGCTGGAATGATTCCGGCCAGCCCCACAGAACAGCAGGCGCCCGGCAAGAGCAACCGCCAACGAAGCGGCCCCTCAAAAAAGGGGAAACCGGCCGGGGGAGCCTGTGGAAGGCACGGTGGAGCAACCACCGGCCCAACTTGCTGGGAGGCCAGTGACCAGCGCAGGCATGCAGAACGCCACCCCCATGGGGGTGGCGTTCTGCATGTAGCAGCCCTTTTTGGCCGGGAACGCGGGCTCATGCATGTGCAGAAGCACCGCAGACCGAAGACGCAGCCGTAAAGTCATCGCGACCGGGAGCGAGCGGTGACCGTGCTCGACCTCAAAAGGGCCACCCACCTTCCGAAAATGCGTCAGGTAACTGACTCGTCATCCCCTTTTCGTGGGATACACGACTTGCACGGCGCGGCGGCACACTGTACTATCAGAGTTGCCTATCAGGGCGGCTGATGCGAATCACCCAGGCCGGGTTATTAGCGCTCGCCGCTGAAGAAGGAAGCGCCGCCAGACGGTCGAAATCTTGCAATCAAGGCTGAGTGCGGCGAATACTTCCGACCGAAAGGCATCGCCCGAGGATCGCGCGCTGAACCTATACCAATCCTGACAAGCGGACACCATCACTTTTGAGGAGCGGACGTGGAAGGCGAGGAGCGCATTTTCAAAGTTTCATGAGCCCTGAGCCATCTTATATGGGACAGGATTGGTTGAAGGGGCCTGGGCCGCGCCGCGATTGGCAAAATGGATTCCTTTGCCGCAAAGGCTGGTGTTTCGCCTGAAGATCGTAGTGGATTGAACGCCGGCAGTCTGGCGACAATAGGTCAGTTTCCCAGCAGGAAGGTCCCGTCCGCCGTGGCCGCCTCATCTCGAACAGGATGTGCGGCGGGCAACGAATGTTCAGTACACCCGCAAGGGAATATCCGGAATCATCGATTCAATGCACGATAAAGCAATGTGCCAGGAAGTCCACGCATGACGACAGAACCGACGCAGCCCCAGCCTGAGCAGGGGCCCGTCCCGGCCAACGGTCAGGGACAGTCGCAGGGGCATCGGCGCCGCCGGCGCCGCCGCAAGAATAAATCCACCCAGACGGGCGCTCCGCAGGCCCAGCAGGTCCAGCCGCAGCAGGCCGCACCTCCGGTGCAGGCGCAGGCTTCACCGCCGCCCAGACCCCCGCACCAGAACCAGGTACGGAAGAAGAAGAAGTTCTTCCAGAAGGGTTCGGCCGCGCCCGTGGGGCAACCTGGGAACAGCACCTCCCCTCCGCAGCATGGCAAGCGCAAGGAAAAGCGCGGTCCCAAGGGTCCACGAACATTTGTGGGACCGATGGACCACAGCTACCGCGCCGCAAATGGCAACGTCGCCGATGGACCCGCTTCCACGATTCCCACCTCGGGCAACGGCCATGGAACGTATTATCCCGACGTGTATCAGGCTGCCCCCGCAGCCCCCGTGCGTGAGGACGCTCCGACGCGCATCTTCTGCTTCATTGAGGATCTTTTCTTTCAGGCCAAAATCCAGGAAACCGCGCGAAAGCTGGGCGTCAAGGTCGAGTTCGTCAAAGGCGACAAGGAAGTGGTTACGCGCCTCACGGATGCGCCGGAGACTGAGCGGCCCACGCTTGTGGTCTTTGATCTGAACAACCTGAATGCCAAACCGATGACGCTGATTCCCAAGCTGAAGGCGAAGCTGAAAAAAGCAACCTCCATCGTCGGATTTCTCAATCACCTCCAGGGCGACTTGAAGCTCAAGGCGATTGAGGCCGGCTGCGACACGGTGATGCCGCGCTCCGCCTTTTCGCAGAGCCTGCCCAACCTGCTGCGCCGCTACGGGCTGGAAGAAGAAGAGGAATATGTGCCGCAGCCGGTGTAAGCGCGGCTGAGACTGCTCGTTGGATGAGGGCGCTTCCTTTGGGGAGGCGCCCTTTCCATTGGACCGTCTATCCCGGAGGCCAGTGGAGCGCCCGCCCGCCGAGCAGGTGCAGATGAAGATGATCGACAGTCTGGCCGCCGTCCTCGCCGGTGTTCACGACGACGCGATAGCCTTTGGCGAGGCCTTTGGCGCGCGCAATTTCCGCCGCTGCCCACTGCAAATGGCCGAGAAGCGCGCGATCCTCATCGCATGCGCTGGCCAGCGACTCAACATGCCGGCGCGGCGCAATCAACACATGGGTCGGCGCCTGCGGGTGAATATCCGCGAAGGCGTAGCAATGCTCATCCTGGTAGACGGCGGTGGAAGGGATGGCCCCCTCGATAATCCTGCAGAACAGGCAGCTCATAACGGGACCAGTGTACAGGAGGATGCGGAGCCTGCGCCGCCGTTCTACACTACGCCGATATGCGGCTCTTTATCGGGATTCCATTGTCCCCGGTCATGGTGGACCAGTTGGCAGCGGCCCAGGCACGGCTCAAGCAGGGAAGCGAAGGACTTCGCTGGTCGCCGCCCGAATCATGGCACATCACGCTCCAGTTTCTGGGTGAGACGTCCGCCGAGCGCTGTGCTTGTGTGATCGCGCAATTGCGGCGGGTCAATGCCGCCGCGGTAAGGATTGTGATCGAGGAACCGGGTTCGTTTGCGAAAACCGGCGTGGTATTCGCCGCTGTCGCGCGGACACCTGCACTCCTGGCCTTGCAGCAGCACGTTACGGCTGCCACCGCGCGTTGTGGAGTGATCGCAGAGTCCAGGCCCTTCACGCCGCACATTACGCTGGCGCGAGCACCCGGCCGCGCGCAGGCCGGCAATCGGGCTGCAATGCAAAAGCAGATGGGCGCTCTCGCCGGCTTTTCACCATGCACCGCACGGGAATTTGTCCTGTACGAGAGCTTTCCGGAGGCTGCCGGCGCGCGCTATCTTGTGCGAGAGCGCTTCCCATTGAAGGGTCGATAGCCGGTGATCTGCGCGGCCCACCCAATGAAAATGCCCACCGGCGCCTGGCGTGTGCCAGATGCCGGTGGGCGGGTTTTCTTCGCCCGGTGCGGGCTACTGCTGGGTGGTCGCTGCGGCCTTGGACTTTGACGTGGGCGACTTCATGCCAAGGGGCTTGCGGGTTTCAGGCTGCACAGCCGACTCGTCCACGGGAGTGGTGCCCTGGACATCGTTCGCGAAGTTGGCGGCGGGAGGAACCAGGTAGTTCTGCGCCTTCTTCTCATCGTTTGTGCCGGTGGCCGTGGTGATGCGCGAAGGATCAATACCCTTCTCCTTCACCAGGTAATCCTTGGCGTTGACCGCGCGCTGCGCTGCGGGATCCACCACCGTGGCGCCCTTCTTGTGATGCTTCGGCTTCGGCGGATTCTTCTCGTCGGCGGTCGAATTGCCCACGATCACGGCTTTCGAGTCCGGCTGCTTCTGCATTTCCATCGAGACTTCATCCAGGCACGCTTTGGACTCGTTATCCACGCGGGTCGGGCGCTTCGGGTCCATCTCAAAGGAGATGACGCAGAGTGACTCCACATGCACAACAGGCGGCGGAGGCGGCGCAACAATCGTCACGCTGGTGCCCGCGGTCGCCGTGTGGCCCTTGTCATCGGCCACCTTGCAGGTAATCTCCACAGGGCCGGTCGGCGCTCCGGTGGACGAGAACGTCGCCGTGTTTCCGCTGCCGCTGATGTTGCCGGCCGCGGCAGTGTAGCTGTAGGTCAGCGGGCGATTCTGCGGGCTGGCGCCGGTTGCCGTCACCGTGCTGCTGTCGCCGGGATTGATCGACGTCGGGCTGGCTGAGCAGCCCAGTGTCGGCGGTTCAAACTCCTTTACGGTGTAGCTGGCCGAGCACTCCGCGGACTGGCCGGGCTTGAGGCCTTCCTTGCCCTTCTTGCCTTCCTTCACAGTACCCTTCACGGTGTAGCTGCCGGGATTCTGCGCGCTGGTGTTCACAGCGGCCGAGCTGTCGTTGCCCGTCACGCCATCGCCGGACCAGCTATACACCACGTTGTTGTGCTTCTTCGTGCTCACTGAGCCTGCGGTGCCGGTCACGGTAACCGGCTCGCCCTGGAAGACTGCCGGCGGCGCTGCATTACAGGCCAGCGTGATCGGCGGCTGCTTTTTGCAGCCCATCGGCAGTAAGGCCAGGCTTGCCGCAGCCAAAGCCAGACCGAAAGATTGTGACGTTCGCGAAATCATACCTTTATCCTCCGCAATACAAGTGGATCATTGGCAATATAGCAGCCCATGATGTGTCGCGCTGCCGCATCTAAAACTTGAAAAACCGCACAAGTCCATCCTCGTGCATTCTAGCGCCTTCCAGGGGTATTGAAGAAGGTCACTTCAGTTTTTTGACAGATCCAGGTGAGCATCCACCTTGTCCATCTCGTTTGCTTATTCCCAGGATGCAATGTACTGCTGACGATGGTTGAAGCAATAATGGTTGGAGGCGGCGGGCACCTTTCCGGTTGCCTTCAGGAGGTGTGATCCAGCAGAATTCTCCAGCCCCATGCGTCTTTGCGCCACACCAGCGAGAAGATGCCGTCATCCTTTTTTGCTTCGCCCCTGGCCTTGCGGTCAAGGTGAAACCGGCCCGTGACCAGAGCATACTCCGCCTTGCCGCACGAGCCCGGCAACAGCCGGATTTCAAGGTCACTGAACGTCAACATCCCCATCTGCTCCGGGGTCGTGTATTCCTTCCGGTAGCGTTCCAGGATCGGCTGGTAGCCCTTGCGCACGGTGAGACCGAGAAACGTGGTATCGGGCGAGTCCTCGTACGCCTGCATGAAGGCCGAAATATCGCCGCGGTTCCACGCGGCTGTCTGCGCCGCGATCACGGTCCGAATCTCGGCCTCGTCGGTCGCCGCCTGCGGCACCGCCGCCACTCCCGCAGGCACCAGCGGCGCGGCAGCCTCCGCTCCAGCGGCAAGGGCGCTCGTGGCGCAGCAACAAGCCAGAATCAACAGAAAGATGCGCGTCATGGGCGAACCTCCAGAGATGCGGAATAAGGGTTCAGCTTACAATGAACCCATGGCAGCGGCTACGGCATCTTCCCCATTCCGCGTCGTCCGCACAGTCTGCTCGCATGACTGCCCCGACTCCTGCGCTGTTATGGTCACGGTCGACGAGCGCGGCCGCGCCATCAAAGTCCAGGGCGATCCTTCGCAACCTGTCACCCAGGGATTCCTCTGCGGCAAGGTGGCCAAATACCTGGACCGCGTCTACTCCCCCGATCGCGTTCTTTATCCGCTCCGGCGCAAGCCGGGGGCTGCCAAGGGGCCGCTCCAGCGCGGCAACGAGCAGGAAGCCTTCGAGCCCGTGAGCTGGGACGAGGCCCTGTCTGCAATCGCCGCGCGGTTACAACACATCAGCGACAACTACGGGCCGGAGTCGATTCTTCCCTACAGCTACGCGGGCACCATCGGCGTACTCGGCTTCGGGTCGATGGACCGGCGCTTCTTCCACCGCCTCGGCGGCAGCCAGCTTGACCGCACCATCTGTTCTGAGGCCGGCGGCGTTGCCTGGAACCTGGTCTACGGCAAGAAGCTCGGCACGCCGGCCGAGGATTTCCGCCTCGCTAAACTCATCCTGGCCTGGGGCGCAAACATCCACGGCAACAACGTGCACCTGTGGCCGATGATCGAGCAGGCCCGCCGCAATGGCGCGCGTCTCATCGTCATCGACCCCTACAAAACACGCACCGCCGCGCTGGCCGACTGGCATATCGCCATCCGGCCCGGCACAGACACCGCGCTGGCGCTGGGCATGATGCACGTCATCCTGCGCGACGGACTGGAAGATCGCGCGTTCATCGGCGAAAGAACCCACGGCTTTGCGCAACTGGCGGAGCGCGTGCGCGAGTACACCCCGGAGCGCGTCGCCCACTGGACCGGCATGACGGCAGGCGAAGTCGAGCAGCTTGCCCGCGAATACGCCACCACGCAACCCGCCGCGCTGCGCCTTAACTACGGCGTGCAGCGCACGGAATTCGGCGGCACGGCGGTGCGGGCCATCGCCATGCTGCCGGCGCTCACCGGCGCGTGGAAACATCGCGGCGGCGGCGCAGCCCTGTCCACCTCCGGCGGTTTTGCCTGGAACAAGCGCGAGTTGGAGCGCCTCGACCTGGCGCTTGATTCTCCGCTCGGCCGTCCGGCGCGCGTCGTCAACATGTCCGCCCTCGGTGAAGCGCTCACGGAGCTGGGCTCAAAGCCGCAGGATGGCCCGCCCGTCCATGCGCTCTTCGTCTACAACTCCAACCCCGGCGCGGTGGCCCCGAACCAGAATGCCGTTTGCCGCGGCCTCATGCGGCCCGATCTGTTCACCGTGGTCCACGAGCAGTTCTTTACCGATACCACCGACTACGCGGACTTCGTGCTGCCCGCAACCACCTTTTTGGAGCACACAGACATCCAGGGAGCCTACGGGCACTACTTTGTGCAGCTCTCCCAGCAGGCCATTGAGCCCGTCGGCGAGGCGCGTTCCAATGTCTGGCTCTTTGGGCAACTGGCACAGTACATGGGTTTCACCGAGGACTGCTTCCGCGATACTGAAGAGCAAATGATCCGCCAGGCCCTGGCGATAGGCCTCAGCGGCTACTCCACCAACGCGGGCATGGAGCACATCCGCCTGGAGGATCTCGTGGAGCAGGGCCACATCCCGCTCGCCTTCCATCGCGCACCGGAGACTGACCCGTTCCTTCCCTACACCAGCGGAGCGCTTCCCACGCCCTCGGGCAAGATCGAGTTCTCATCCGCCACACTGGCGGCAAAGGGCCAGGACCCGCTGCCAGGCTTTACGCCTGCTGCCGAATCGCGTTGGGGCAAGGCCGCTGCGCAATTCCCGCTGGAGTTTCTGAGCCGCAAGGCGGACAACTACATGAACTCGACCTTTGCAAACCTGGACGGCCACCGCAAGATGGAAGCGCGCACCAGCCAACGGCTTGAAATGCACCCGGCCGACGCAGCCGCGCGCCACATTGCCGATGGCGAGCGCGTGCGGGTCTGGAACGACCGCGGCGAGCTTCATCTCACGGCGATGGTGCCGGTCCATACTCCGGCCAGCCTGCCCCAGGGCGTCGTCGCCGGACGCCTCGACTGGGCCAAGCTCCATCCGGAAGGCGTCAATCAGAACGTGCTGACCAGCGAACGCCTCACCGACCTGGGTGCGGGCGCCACCTTTTACTCCGTCCTGGTGGAAGTGGAAAAAGCATAGCGCCGACCCGCTGTTGCGCGGCACAAAACACTCGATTCTGCGAACGTGGATGCCCGGCAACGGCCGGACGCGTTACCCTTAACGTATGAGCTGGTCCCCTGCATTCTTTGTTGTCGCTGTGGTTGTGTTATTGATCTTGTGGCGGCGCGCCGGTCTTGTCCCTTTCAAGGCGGCTGTCGAGTACGCGAAGCACGGGGCCATCCTCATCGACGTGCGCAGCGCGGCCGAGTACATCGCCGGCCACCTGCCCAATGCCGTCAACATGCCGCTCAGTGAGATCGAAGAGCTCGTCCCGCGCAAGGTCAAGGATAAGAACCGCGTCCTGCTGCTCCACTGCCAGAGCGGCATGCGCAGCGGCGCAGCGCGCAAAAGACTGCTGGCAATGGGCTACACAAATACCTACAACCTGGGCTCCTACGGCCGGGCCGAGCAGGTCATCAAAACCCGGTAGGCTGGTGCCGCAATGGAGCACAACGGCACATTCGCGCTGCGATTGGCACACGAGGGGGATATACCTGCTCTGCATGACCTCATCGAGGCCTCGGTCCGCGGCCTGCAAGCCGGCGATTACAGGCCCGCGCAGATTGAAGGCGCCCTCGGCACCGTCCTCGGTCTTGATTCGCAATTGATTCGCGATAGAACCTACTTTGTTGCAGAATCTCCCCACCCCGGCACGCCTGGGCAAATGCTCCTTGCCGGATGCGGCGGCTGGTCCAAACGGCACACCCTCTTTGGCGCCGACCGCGGACCCGGCCGCGCACCGGAGCTGCTTGATCCTGCAACCGACGCCGCCAAAGTCCGCGCCATCTTTGTGCATCCTGCCTTTGCGCGGCAGGGCCTGGGCTCGCTTATCCTCGCCCGCGTTGAGGCAGAGGCCGTCGCGGCCGGGTTTCGCCGCTTCGAGATGGGATCCACACTCACCGGCGTGCCGCTTTACCGGCTCAGAGGGTACGTGGAAACGGAACGGCTCGCCGTGCCTCTCGCCAACGGCGAAGCGGTGTCCGTGGTTCGCATGGCCAAGAGTGTTCGGGCGTAGGGCCTGTCCATGAGCGCCGTGCGGGCGCTCGCTCCAGCCTGGCTCGCTCCGCTCCCTGTGCTTCCATTCCCGATCGAGATGCGGGAACCGCGCTTCATGCACCCGCGTATCTTGGTAGGAAGGTTGAATAAGGAGTTCCGGCATGAGCAGCGTCCCGTACCCAAATCCGCAGGCAGTCTTTTACCAGCAGTATGAGGCAGCGCGCCGGGATGAGGTGGTAGGCATTCTGCTGGCGCTCTTCCTGGGCACCTTCGGCATCCACCATTTCTACTTGCGGCGAACGGGGCTCGGCATTCTTTACCTGTGCTTCTGCTGGACGGGGATTACCACTGTGCTCGGATTTATCGAGTGCTTCTTTATGCCGGGGCGCGTGCGGGAGTTTAACGCCATTCAGGCGGCGGGCATCGCAGCGGCGCTGGGCATGGCCATGCCGCCCTGGGGCTGGCCGATGAACGTGACCGTGAATGTGCCGCCCGCGCAACCGGCAGCGCAGCCCGGAACGCTGGTGGCCTGCAATCGCTGCCAGCACGCCAATGCGCCCGGCGCGCGATTCTGCGCAGGCTGTGGAGCTGCGCTTTAGGAGCCGCAGGCGAGCTGGCGGCCTTCACTCCGGGTATGGGCTGAACCCCCATGCCCGGTTTTTTGTGCGCGGCTCGCCGGCCAGCCTTTACATGTTCGCTTCGCCGGCGCGCATTGACTCGTTGAACTGCGGCTTGGTGAAGTTGAGCGCCGCCTCAAGGGCCGCCTTGTACTCTTCGGCGCGCGCCATCAGCCGCGGTGTTGCGGCGGCAAACTCGCCGTCGAGCGCCATCAGGCCCTCGCCGGCTTCGTCGCCCGCCATGCGCAGCAGGTCAGCCTCCGTCGTGTTCAGGTACTGTGCATCGCGCGGGTCGGCGATCCACACAGGCTTGCCCGCGCCCAGCACGCCAGAGAGCCAGTAAACCTTCCGCAGCAGATAGGCCAGCCGCTCGGCGTCATCGGTTGAAGTGAACAGAAACTTCTTTTGCCAGCGGCTGTAAAAGCGTGTCGTCACGGGTACTGGCTGGCGGTTGCCCGACTTGACGAACTCGAGCTGGCCCAGGTCCACCGTCTTGCGAATCGCGTTGTAGACGAAAGTCTCGGCGTAGGGCTGTTCCATGGCGGGCACGATCTCCGCGAAGGTAACGGTGACAGAGGCGGCCACCTTGGCGTGGAGGTTCTGTGCCCCGTTGTCGGCCAGGTGCATCTCGCCGTGAACGATATAAGTGTCCGCGCCGGAGGTGGAGCGATGAAACGGCCACTTGAACTGACCGAAGGCGATGGGAAGGCCTGCCAGCGTCACATAGCACTCAGGGCGCGGATTGCGCAGGCGCCTGGCTTCACCGGCCAGATGAGCTGTCATATCGGGCAACAGATTCGGCTTGTCAAAGTCGAAGGCATGGCTCAGCTCCAGTTGCAGAGAGCGCTCCGCTGCGCCCGCTAAGCCGAGCTGGAAGATGGTGGTGGGTTCGCCGTGGAAGTCGCTGCCCGTAGTGACGGATTGCAGGACGAGGCCAGCCTTGTCGGCGGCGGATTGAACGGCAGAGACGAGCGTTGACTTCACTTCAACAGTCATGGACGGCAAACCTGCGCTGAGATCGGTACTCCTCTATTTTAGAGTCCCCGATAGGGGATCG
>JAJZGF010000236.1 GCA_021805025.1 Acidobacteriota bacterium | reverse complement strand
CTCCGCTCCCTGTTATGGATGTCTCAGCCTTTGTTAGGTTGGCGATCCTGAAGCAGGACAGTATAGCTGCGCTGGAACAGTTGCAGATGAGCCCGCATCGCCTCTCGCGCTTTCACCACATTGTGCGTCCGTATGGCTTCGAGAATCTTCCCATGTCCGCGCAGAGCATTCTCCTTCCCTTCTTCCAGAAGCAGGCTCTTGGTGATCAACTCCATCGACTGCTCACGAATGCCAGAGAGAATGTTATTGAGAACCCCATTATTTGCGGCCTCACCCATGCAGAGGTGAAACGACAGGTCCAGCTTCGCAAACGCCTCCGCGTCGTGGATCGAAGCCTTCATCTGCTCCATCAGGAGATCCATCTCGGCCAATTGTTGCGGAGTAATTCGTTCTGCGCACAGGCCAGCAACTTCCGCTTCAAGAGACAGTCGCGCCTCTGCGAACTCTCGCAGCGTCTTCTCGTCAGCCAGGCGACCACTTCTCAGCCAGGGACTAGTGAAATAGATGGAGGGCTGCTCGGAAATATAACTTCCGTCTCCTGCTCGCACCCGAATCAGCCCAATCAGTGCCAGCGATGCGAGCGCTTCGCGCAGACTGGAACGGCCCACGTTAAATGCCTTGCGCAGTTCTGCTTCGGAGGGAAGTTTCTCACCCGGTAGCCACTCACCCTCCGCAATCCGCTTCGCAAGCTGTTTCGCGACCTGTTCGCTCAGCGTAGCTCGGGACGGTGGTTCAAGGCCCACCAAAAATTTCGTATTCATGGCATCCCATCCAAATTCACTCGAGCATAGGAGGAAAGAAGCAATCAGTCAAGCATACATTCAGCCTGGCTGACAGGTTTCACTGCCTGAACGCCTGCGATCCTCAGCTAATTCTTCGGCAATAGCGTAGAACTCCATCCTCCACCAAGCGCCATCTGCAACTCCGTGCTCGCAACGACTCGCCGTGAAACCAAAGCAGCCGCAAGCCTTTCATCGTCCAACTCTATCGATTCATTCGTGAGCAGTTCAAGATAGGGCGCAAGGCCTCTCTTATACCGGACTGTCGAAAGCGCAGTAGTCTTCTTCGCTGCATCCACGGCACGCGCAGTTACTGCCGCCTCATCCTCCAGCACCCGCAGCGCCGCCAGTTGATCCTCTACATCACGAAACGCAGAAAGCACCTGCTCTCGATAAAGCGCGACGGCCTGCTCGTGTTGTGCCCGCGCATAATCTACCTCTGCCCGCCGTCGACCAGCATCAAAGATTGTCTCATTGACGCTGGGCCCTCCCGACCACATAGTGCTCGAGGGGCTCAACGCCTCACTGGCGCTCTCGCTGTTCGTGCCTCCCGTGGCACCCAGCATGACCGTCGGGAAGAACGTGGATTTTGCAACTCCGATGAGTGCATTGGCCGATGCTACGCGGCGTTCGGCGGCTGCAATATCCGGACGCCGTTCGAGCAACTGCGATGGAATCCCGGTCGGTATGGGCGGCGGATCACCGGCAAGCGGCCTCTCGGAGACATGAAACCCCGTTGCGGGCACACCGATCAGCACCGCGGTTGCGTGTTCATATTGAGCGCGCTGAACTCCAAGATCGATCAACTGTGCCCGCGCCGCTTCCATCTGCGCCTTCGCTTCTTCTACATCGATGTCAGAAGCCAGACCATACTTCTTCCTGTCCAGCGTAAGCTGCAGCATCAACGAATAGTCATGGATCGTTGAACGAAGCAACTGCGCCTGCAGGTCAATTCCACGGATCTGAAAGTATGTAACTGCGAGTGTTCCCTGCAAGCTCAAGCGTGTATTGGCCAGATCGGCCGCCATCGCCTGGGCGCTCGCAGCACTGGACTCGATCTGCCTGCGAACGCTCCCCCACAGGTCAGGCTCCCACGAGATATTCATCGGAATCAAAAAGTCCCAGTAGTCCAGCAACGTACTCGGCGACACAAACGGTTGATGCTGCGACAGCTTGTTCCTCGTTGCCGAACCGCCAATCGACACGGTCGGATACAACGATGCTTTGTTTTCCCGCACCAGATCATGCGCCTGCTCATAGGCATGCAGTGCCGCTGCAATATTCTGGTTAGCAGCCGCGCAACGCAGCTCCAGATCATTCAGGTCCGCATCCTTGTATACCGTCCACCATGCTCCCCTGTCTGACTGATCTGCAGGAACGGCGGCACTCCAGTCTCCGTTATGGCCATTATCGCTGTAGGCTGGCGGAGACGGCATGGCAGGCGCCTTGTAGTTCGGCCCGACCATGCACCCACCCAACGCCAGCAGTGCAACCAATGCTCCGGCGCGATGAGGATAGATGCCCCTCATCGCCCAGCTCCTGCATTCAGATCCGGGTTAACAACGCGGACCCTCTCCCCGTCAGTCAAGGAGTCCGGAGGATTTGCAATGACGGGCTGCCCTGCCTTCAGTCCATTCACAATTTCTATGGACGAACCCAGATCTCTCCCTGCTATCACGTGCACGAGATGCGCGATATGATTCGCATCCACCGTAGCAACATACAATCCATCCGGTTGCAGTATCAGCGCACTGACCGGCACATTCAGTGCAGGCGCTGGATTCAATGCATGCAAATGCACTTCCGTATAGCTGCCCGGCATCAATTCGCCATCGCGATTGTCAACATCCACTTCGACCAGCAACGTTCTCGTCGTTGGATCGACCGCATCAGACGACCGTACCAGCCTGCCAGTAAACTTCCTTCCCGGAAATTGCGGCATCGTCAGCGTCGCCATCACACCAGTCTTCGCATCCGGAGCATTCACTTGGGGCACATTCACATAGACGCGAAGAACGCCTATCGCGGCCATATCAAACATCTCCTTGCTGCCCGTAACCGTGCCCGCACCGGGCGTGATCGTGCTTCCTGTCGCCGTAATGAACTGCCCGACGTCGATATTGCGCGTAGTAATCACTCCATCGAACGGAGCCACAATACGCTCGAATCCCTGCAGTGCCTCCAATCGCCGCACATTCGCCATCGCAGAGTTCACTTGTGTCTTCGCAGCCGCATCCTGGGCTGCCATGGTATCGGTGTCCTGCTGCGAAACGGCATTCAGCCCGATCAAGTCCTTGTATCGATCCGCCGTCGTCTTGGCGATGGCTGCATTGCTTCGCGCCGTTGCAAGATCCGCCTTCGCCTGATCGAGTTGCTGATCCAGCTCTGGCGTCTCGATAACTGCAAGCAAATCATCCTTATGAACATGAGCCCCGATATCGTGGTACCACGCCTTCACATAGCCTGTCGTTCGTGCATAGATCGGAGCCATCGTGTACGCCTGCATATTTCCCGGCAGCACAATCTCGTTCGCGCTCTGCTGAAGCACCGGCACCTCTATCGATACGGGTGGAGCAGAATCCACATCGGTATGCTTCGTCAGTGTCTTCGTTGCCTGCATTCTCCCAAGAATTCCAAAAACAGCGAGCACTGCCAACACAATCAACACCACAACTGTGAGCGTCACCAGGGATCTGGGTGTGACCTTTGGGTTCTCCTGCTTCAGTTGCTCTGACCCATGAACGGCTGAGTGCTTCGAAGCCGGAGCATTTGCGGGATCTATCTCATAAAACTTGTGCTCATCTATACTCATCGTGCGCGCTCCCTGAAAGTCCTTGGTGCCGTGGCCGGTCGTACAAGTAGATTTGGATCGCTCATGCCTGCGTTCCCTTCTGCTGGTCTGCCGGCGGGGTCGGGATCTGAGGGTCATTACGATGCATGAACGAGAAGAACACCGGAACAAACGTCAACGTACCGAAGGTTGCGAGTAGCAACCCCCCAATCACCGCGCGTCCCAGTGGCGCATTCTGCTCGCCCCCATCGCCCAAGCCCAACGCCATCGGCACCATCCCGATGATCATCGCCAACGCTGTCATGACCACCGGACGGAACCGCGTGAACCCTGCCGACAAAGCCGCTTCCCTCGCACCGATCCCGAGCTCCAGTTGTTCTTTTGCAAAGCTCACCACAAGAATCGAGTTCGCCGTAGCCACGCCCATGCACATAATCGCTCCGGTCAGTGCGGGAACGCTGATGTGGGTCCCCGTCAAAAACAGCATCCATACGATTCCTGCAAGTGCGCCTGGCAGCGCGGCAATGATGATGAACGGATCCAGCCAACTCTGAAAGTTCACAACAATCAGTGCATACACCAGCACAATCGAGAACAGCAACCCCAGCACCAATCCTGTAAACGATGAGTGCATCGTCTGCACCTGGCCGCGCACGAGAATCTCCGTACCGCGCGGCGCTTTAGCCTCATTCTCCTTCACGATTGCTTCAATCCTGCTTGCGACGCTGGCCAGATCCGTACCCTCCACCGAGCCATAGATATCGATCACGGGGCGTGCGTTGTAGTGGCTCACCGTGCCCTGCTCTGCGCCTCGCACAATCGATGCGAGATTGCCCAGCACCTGTGGCTGCCGATTCGAGCCATTCGTCGCAATAGGAAAGTTCTCCAACTCCTGCAGGCTCAGAACGTCGTACTGCGGCGTCTGGACTGCAATGTTGTAGCTCACCAGATTCTGCGGATCAAGATAGAAGGTCGGTGCCGTCTGAAAGCTCCCACTCAGGCTTGTCAGCACATCGTTGGCCACCGCGCTCTGGCTATATCCCACCTCCTGCGCCCGCGTTCGATCCACATTGATCGTCCACTTCGGAAGATTGAATGGCTGCTGAATGCGCAGATCAACCGTCCCCGGTATCTGGCTTATCTGCTGCATCATATGTTCCGCAAGTTCATGATCCTGATC
>JAJZGF010000235.1 GCA_021805025.1 Acidobacteriota bacterium | reverse complement strand
AGGCGCGCCGCAATTCTGGCGGAAATGATGATCGTCTGTCAGCAGTACATCGGCAACGAATTCATCGCAGTTCTTCGGGGACGGTGCGAGGAGATCCTCGGCAACGAAGAGGATTGGACTCTGGCCGTCAGCGAACAGGACGCCAATGTGGTCCGCTTTCAATATCCGTCTGCTGCGTCGACGCTCGACTACATCAAGCCCCAAGTCATTTTGGAACTCGGCACCCATGCTGAATTTGTGCCGCGTGACAGCTTCACGGTGCGCGCTTTTGCGGCGGAAGAGTTCCCTGCATTGTTCGCTGAACCCGATGTGGCGGTGACCTCACTTCTGGCAAAGCGCACTTTTTGGGAAAAAGCGACCATTCTCCATGCCGAGTTTCATCGACCGCCAGAAAAGGCGCTGCCGGATCGCTACTCTCGGCACTATTACGATCTGGCAATGCTGGCTCAAAGCCCTGTTCGTGGTGAAGCTTTGGCCGACCTTGCCCTCTTGGATCAGGTAGTACGCCACAAGGAGACGTTCTATCCGTCCGGCTGGGCCAGGTACGATCTGGCGCGGACTGGAAGTCTGCGCCTCGTTCCGACGGAAGAGCGGCGCGCAGCGTTGGAACGAGACTACCGCAATATGAGCGTGATGATCTTCGGACAACCACCGCCATTTGGCGAAATCATGGAAGTCCTTACTGCATTAGTCATCATGGAGTGACCGGTTCCAGTGCGCTGGTCGTGGGTTAGGCTGTGAGTCGAAGAGAACCACAGTTCAGAGCCACAAGCGGAGAGGAACCGGTCATGAAGGAAAAGGTACGATTTTTGGGATTGGATGTCCATGCCGAGACGATTGCTGTCGCGGTCGCAGAAGCAAGCGGCGAAGTGCGCAGCCTGGGAACGATAGCCAACCGCGCGGAGTCGCTTGGCAAGCTGGTGAAGAAGCTGGGTCCAGTGGAGCATTTGCGGGCCTGCTACGAGGCCGGTCCGACGGGATATGTTCTCTACTGGCAGTTGACCGAGTTGGGCGTGGAGTGCGCGGTGATCGCGCCGACGCTGGTTCCGGTGAAGGCCGGCGACCGGGTGAAGACGGATCGGCGGGATGCGACGAAGCTGGCGCGCAGCCACCGGGCCGGCGATCTGACCGCGGTGTGGGTCCCGGACGAGGGCACGGAGGCATTGCGCGACCTGGTGCGGGCGCGCGAAGCGGCGAAGCAGGATCAACTGCGTGCGCGTCACCGGCTGAGCAAGTTTCTGCTGCGCACGGGGCGGCGTCCGGCGACTGGAGTGAAGGCGTGGACGGAGCTCTACATGGCCTGGGTGCGGCAGCTTCGTTATGAGCAGGCGGCGCAGGAATGGACGCGGCTGGATCTGCTGCACGAGGTCGAGCACATGGCCGAACGGGTTCGTCGGCTGGAGCAGGCGATTACGGAGGCGGTGAAGCTGGCTTCGCCCCAGATGCAGGAAGTGATTCGCGGCTTGCAGGCCTTGCGCGGCGTTGCCGAGATCTCGGCGGTGACGATTGTGGCGGAGTTGGGCAACATCTCTCGCTTTGAGAGCGCACGGCAGTTGATGGGCTACAGCGGCACGGTGCCCAGCGAGAACTCCAGCGGCAAACGGCAGCAACGCGGCTCGATCACCAAGACCGGCAATGCGCACCTGCGACGCATCGCCATCGAAGCGGCCTGGAGCTACCGGCTGCGGCCGGCGATCGGGCCGGGGCTGCGGAAACGACAAGAGGGAGTGCCGGACGGGATCAAAGAGATCGCCTGGAAGGCGCAAATCAGGCTCTCCAGGCGCTACGCCAGGCTGGCGGCCGCGGGCAAGGACCAACGCAAGATCGTTACCGCGGTAGGACGCGAACTGCTGGGCTTCATCTGGGCGATCGGGATCAAGGCGGAAGCGGCCGGCAAGCTGGCGATGGCGGCCTGAGGAGAAGCAAAAACAACAGCAAAAGCAAGAACGTTCCAAAGAATGAAAAAACAAAAACGCAAACCATGAGCAACGTCAACCAATTCGAGGACAAGGCCAGTCGCAGCCGGAGCACGCACGAAGGAGAACCCTCGACTGCTCTATGCGACAGGCTCAGCCGGACTCGCGTCTTTAGTCAGAGGCAGCTCCCGACGGATCAAGATTATGCGGTTTCGACCCGCGAATATCAGACTGATCAATCGTCGCTCAAAGCTGCCCCGGCTGCGGCTGGCCCTGTCCTCGATAAACGGCAAAAGCAACAACAAAAACAACCCCACCAATGTGCAGAGGTTGACAGGTCACTCCATATCAGAGCAGGAGATAAACCAGAAATGAACGTAAATGGGCATCGTTGGGTTGCTCGAAAAAAGGTAGCTAGCCAATGGCAATCAAGAAATCCGATCTGTACTCCTCGCTTTGGGCCTCGTGTGATGAACTGCGCGGCAGCATGGATGCCAGCCAATGCGATCTCATCACTGCGCCAATCCTCGCGTGGAACCTTTGTCCGCACCCACCAGCATTCCCTCCGTGCGCACAATGCCCAGGTGCATCGGGCGAATGCTTTGATCCGCGTGCAGAGAGCCAGACCAGGCCACAAGACGCTCCAAATTGAGGTCGTGGTTTGGTTGCCTTCAAGTGCGCGGATACTTCCTCAAGTTTTGCGCTTGATTCCGGGTCCAGACGATGGCGATTCCTTTGGGTCGGAGCGGTCCGAATGGACGGGAATCCCGGTGATAAGTCCCTGATAGTTTGTGAGTCGGTTGCCGAGGATCACCACGCCTTTCGAAGTGATTTCATACTCGCGAATATCCTTGGCATGATTCCCGCCGCGCATCTTGATCACCGTCATGATCTTGCGCAGCTCGCCATCGATGGATACGTACCGGAGCCGAATGATGTCATCGGTGAGGAAAGAAATTGAGTAGGTGCTGAACGGGAATTCGGTAAAGGACTCATCCACCTCAACCGTGCTTAGAATCGTCACCCCGATTCCAGTCAAAGCGAAGATCATCCGGTAGAGCGATTCACGAAAGTCGGCGCGGAAGCCTGGCGATAGAGCCATCTCAAAGCCCGCCAGCGAGTCGATCACCAGGCGCTTGGCGCCGATCTTCCGCACAGCGTCGAGAATCGAGTGCATGGTCTCATCCACCGAGAGATCCAGGGGACGAAGATAGAGGATTTCGAGCTTCCCATCTTTCTGGGGCGTTTCCAGATCCAAACCCAAGCTGTTGGCCCGCTCCGCATATGCTTGCGGGCGCTCCTCAAACACAGCCACAATTCCCGGCTCTCCCTGGCGTATGCCATCCGCGATGAATTGGGTTGCCAGAACCGATTTCCCGGTACCCGAAGACCCCGCTATGAGTACACTATCGCCTTCCCGAACCCCGCCGCCCAGCATCTGGTCCAACTCTGGAACGCCGAAGGAAAGGCGGCGGTGGCTGGGCGGATTCTTCGCGTGTCCGCTCAACCCAAAGGTGCGCGAGAAGGCTTGTACTCCGGCATTCGTGATGCGGAATGTGTGAAGGCCCGGCACGGAATCCTGACCGCGCAGTTTGATAATCTGCAACTTACGCACGATTGAATTTCGCTCCGCCGTCTGGCGCAGCCAGAACAGTCCATCGGCGACAGTAAAGATGGGATTGTCGCGTAGCTCCTCCTCGGCATATTCACCGATCAGGAAAGATGTGGCTTGCCAACTAGCCAGGAACAGGGCCAACCGTTGAATGAAGGACTGAAGGTCCATGTCGCTTTCCGGTTTCCGAACCATGGTGCGGAAGGAGTCAACTACGACAACGCCGGGGTTGGCTTTTTCAACTTCTTTGGTAATCTGGTCCAAAACCGCGCCGAGATCTTTCTCTAACACAACCTGGCTCAGGTTGATAAAGCGGATGGAGCCGGGCAACTTGGCAGGATCGAAGAATGTGTACTGCTGCTGGTAGCGCAGCATTTTTATGGCGGATTCGCCAAGTACGGTGAAGTAAAGGGCAGGACGCTCCGGGGTCGCGTTGGCAAATACAAACTGGTGCGCCAGCGTCGTCTTCCCGCTTCCGGGAGCGCCCGCGATAATGTTGAACGAGAATTCCGGGAGACCGCCACCCACAATCTCGTCCAGGCCCGGAACTCCGGTAGGTAGCTTGTTGATCTTCACTTTTTCTGGTGTGCTCACGCGTTTCTCCCGTTCCCCGCTTTGCGATCATCGAAAACTGCGCCCGGCCACGCATTGCGCAGCAGGCTGAGTGTGAGTGTTTCGCCCAGGAAGATATGAAGCAGGCCAAGGAAACGGGCGATGAGAATGACCCCTCGCTCGTCAATCTGGTCGCTTCCGGCCTGATTCATGTCCATGTCGCTCAGAAGTTCATGCTCATCCAGTCCCTTTAACGATCCATCCGCGGCAACCTGCGCCACGCCCAGGCTGGGATCCTCCGATCTGGCCAGCATCAGGGCGCGAGAAGCGAGCGAATGGAAACCTGCAGATCCTGCAAATTCCCCAAGACCTTTGCGCAGCTTCTCATAGGCGCGAACGGTTGCAGACTCCATGGGCGCGGAGTTCTTGCCTGCCGTGGCTTCGTAAGCAAGAAGACGCCGGGCCAAATCCAGCGTCCTCGCGTGAGTCGTCATGTTCAGCCCTGTATCGTTTCGGGTGGGCGATTCCGATACCCCTTGCGCGTCGCAGAAGAATATCAGGGTAACAATTCCACAATCTCGCCACGAGTCTGCGATGTGGCGTTGAAGGAAGTCACATCAAATAGCGCGTCGCTTGTTCATGAACCTCGCTCTCGGGCAGACCGTCAGGCCTGTTTTTGACGACAACGAAAACGTCCAAAA
>JAJZGF010000061.1 GCA_021805025.1 Acidobacteriota bacterium | reverse complement strand
GAAAAATGCCGCCGGCTATGGAAGAACTGTGAACGCAAGCTCAACACCAGCCTCCAAATGGTCCACGTGGCTTTCCTTAGACTGCTGCTCAGGAGATCGCAAACAGGCTCTAAGACATTCCACCCGGCGCAGCAAAACGGGCCAGCCCAGGCAGGACGCAGAGAGCAAAAACCTCATCTGTCGCTTGTCTAGATGCATCGCTATCCTGCCATCATGCCCATTGCACCCGCCCCACATGTGATTTGCATCACCGCACGCGGTGCGAAGCGGCACAGCCTCGACGGCGCGCTGGCGCCATGCTCTACTTTGCGAGGCAGAGACCATGACCGGTACTTGCGAGAATCGCTGGGCTCACCCCTCTGTCATTCTGGTCGCCACAGATCTGCTCGATCTCGACCATTTGATGCCCATCGCGCTCCTCCAATCCCTTGAGACAAACGCGCGCCTCGTCCTTTTGTATGTCATTCCCGTCGCTGCGGGCTTTACCGCAGACCCGGTTGGCATGCCGCACTACGACACATCGGCCGCAGTGGAGTTCGCGGCCAAATCCCTCCGGCCATGGTGCAGTCTTGCCCGGGACAAGGGCATCGATTGCAATGCGCTGGTGCGGGAAGGCGATGCCGCCCGGCAAATTGCAGCCGCTGTACGCCAGTTCCACGCAGATCGTATACTTCTAGGCACTCGGAGTCGGGGTAAGCTGAGCAAGCTTCTCCTCGGCTCTGTCGCAGAGCAAGTGCTGCGCTCGGTTCACCTCCCGGTCTTTACCGTGGGACCCGAGGCTCATCTCCCGGTGTCCGGCAATGACGACAAAAAGGTCGTCCTGCACGCCACCACATTGAGAGAGACCTCTCGCCCGAGCGCAGTGCTTGCCTGCCAGATTGCCGCCACGCAAAAAGCGCGCCTGGTCCTGCTCCACGTCCTGCCACCCTTAGACGAAATGGAGCGCAGGAACCTGCCCACCGGTCTGGATTCCGCCGCCCACCATGAGATCCGCAACCTCGCCCGCGCAATCCGCGGCAAGGACACAGACTGTGTGCCCATCGAGGTCCGGGTCGCGCACGGCAATCCGTCCATTGAGATTCTGGCCGCCTCGTCGGAGTTGCGCGCCAGCCTGATCATCCTCGGCGTTACCGAACACTCTACGCTGCAAAATCTGACCCGCGACAATACGATCTACCGCGTACTCGCCCACGCACGTTGCCCCGTGCTCACGTTGCGCGAGCTCGCCGGTTCAGCACGCAAGGAAGCAGACGTGGAGCAAGAAGCGTTCCAGTTCTAAGGCTCGGACGCAAGGACGTAGGCGCCTGCCTTCGCGAAGCGATGCAAAATTATCTGATGCGAGGTTATTCTTTGCGGGAAAAGTGCCTTCGCTTAGGCTGTCAGACGCTCCAGTTGGTCAGGTTTCACAATCGTCATGCTCGCGCCCTTGATCGTGATCCACTGATCCCGCCGAAACTGGTTAAGCAGACGCGTCACAGTCTCGCGCGAGGTTCCCGCCATATTGGCGATCTCCTCATGTGTCAGAGCCATTGTGAAGCGCATCTCCGGCTTGCCATTCGCAGCTGAACGGCCCCAGTCCAAAAGCAGCCTAGCCAGCCTGCCCGCGGCTGATCCCGACAGCGCCAGCCGCTTTGCGTCGTGGAAAACTGTAAGATACTCGCCGGAAAGCGCCTGTGCCGCGTGCATACTCGCAATCCCGTGCCGCCCCAGGAAATCGACAAACTCCTGCTTGCGTATCGTCTTCACCTGGCAGGGCTCCAGCGCCTCGGCCGTGACCTCGTGCGGAACATTCGCGAGCACCGCGCTCAAACCCATCACGTCGCCCGGTCCGGCAATCTTCAGGATCATCGTCTTGCCGTCCCGCGACGTCGACGAAATCTTAACCTGCCCAAAGCACACCACAAAGACGTTCCGCGCCGGGTCGCCTTCGGAAAAAAGCTTCGCGCCCCGCGCGTGGTTCATCATGATACCGATGCCGTCGTAGTCCTGCAGGGCTTCAGGCGTGAGGTTGCAGAACATCCGCAGATGGCGGTGCTCGCAATTCAAACAATCTTCCGGAGGGTGATGTGAATGCAATCCAGCCATACCTGTTCCGCAACTCTGGGACAAGTATAACTCACTTCCTCTCGCCACCATCCGGCCATCCGCCGCGTCCAGTACTTCCGTCTCGCAATCCGGAGCGTCCGCCCCCTCTTCGATCGTTCCGCCTGCCTTCATCGTGTCTCCTGCGTCCTGGACGAAAACGAAGCGTCCAGTCTACGCCGGCGCATCCCTGCCATCCGCGCCGTAAAACATGTCTCATACGCGCGCGAAACCTCGCGCGCGAGCTCTTGTAGCAGTTGCATTCGAAGCGACGGGTAGGCGCTGAACGCCTCCTGCAAAGCACCCATCGGAAGCAGCAGCAGCGTTCCCGCGCTCAAGGCCTTCAACGTGTACGTGTGCCGCCCATCTCCCAGAACAGGCGCAAGCTCTACCAGATCGCCCACACGGACCTGCCCAAGCGTGAGCCGCGCATCCAGCCGCTCTGTCCGTCGCTGTAATTGTCCTGCAATCACCACATATAGCCCCTGGCAGGACCGCCCCTGGCGAAAGATGGTCTCTCCGGATTCAAAATTAAGACTTCGCGCAGCTTCACTCAGCAACCTGCCTGTCTCCGGCGGGCAGGCCAGCAACTCCGCCAGCGGGTGCGCCGCTGCCGCTCCTGCCCTCCGTCCTTGCATCTGTGTCTCCACGACTCTGTCCCCCGTGGGCTCCACCCGGTCTCGACTCCACTCATTCCCCGGCCTGTCACTCTTGCCAGGCCGACGACTTCCCTCAGGCCTCTCCTGAATCAGCAGAAAACCGCAGGATAAGCGTCCACAACACCCCGGCGCACGAAGCGCCTCTCCAACCTGCTCCCTCATCCCGGATCAGATACCACGGCCGCCTGAATCGACACCGGAATGTCTCGTCCTGGCTAGGAGCCACGCGCCTCAGCCCCGACTGCCATCATCCGGCTCTCGGTACCGCCGACCGCCACTGCCCCGTCAGGCGGCACGCAAATCACCGGAACACGAGAACGCGCCAGCAGCGAAAACGCCGTTCCGTGAGGCCCCGGTGTTGCGCTGGTCCGTTTAACGCCCACCACAAGCACGCTGGGCCGGTTCTGCTCAATCGCTGCAACCACAGCGTCCGCCGGCGTGCCGTCCTTCACCAGGCAGCGCACTGTCGAACCGTGCGTCTCGTGGATGCCGAACTCTTCCAGTGTTGTCGCGCACGGGTTGAGAAACGCTGAAGCCTCAGCCGCAGTCCGGGCATGCACCACCAGCAGGGGGCGCTCGAACCGCTCGGCCAGGGAAAGCGCAGTCTCGACTGCGGCCTGCGTTGCCTCATTTCGCTCCATCGCCAGCATCACCGGGCCGCCCGGCACAGGCCGGAATGGCCCTGCATTCCAATCCGCAG
Source organism: Acidobacteriota bacterium (assembly GCA_021805025.1). Lineage (GTDB taxonomy): Bacteria > Acidobacteriota > Terriglobia > Terriglobales > Acidobacteriaceae > Telmatobacter. The sequence goes on along the minus strand of JAJZGF010000061.1, from coordinate 16,703 downwards.
CCACAGCCATCACCGCGCACGGAGCCAGGCGCACCAACTGCTCCGCCACAGAACCCACCAGCACTGGTCCCGCGCCATAACGCCCCTTGGTGCCCACCAGGATCAAGCCCGCGTCATACTGCTGCGCCACGCTCACCAGCATCTGCGTCACTTCGCCCTGAAGAACCTCTGAATGGCTGTGAATGCCCTGTTGCAGCAGCTCCGCCGCCATCCGGTCCAGCGCCTCACGCGCCTCCTCCGGCAGCTTCTTCAGCACCCGTCCAGGCACAGCCTCCACAGCCGCGTATTCCACCGGATCCAGCCCATGCGCCAACACAATCCGCGCCGCATACGCTCCAGCCAGCTTGCGCGCATACTCCAACGCTCCATCCGAACCGCCATCCAGCGCCGTCGCCACCACAATTGTCTTCAGCCCGTCGCGAAAACTCATGCCTGCCTCCCTGCCTTCGCGCATCCTGCCGCCCCGCGGCCGCTCCCTCAGGCATTGGTTCCCAACGTGCCTTGCCACACTGGACGCTCGCAGTGACGTTGGTCTGCCTTATGCTGAAAGCACCATGGCGCCGTTGCGCGGCGCCGACTCTTTGCCCATTAATTCTTCATTCTCATGGGAGATACACCCCATGGCAGTGACACCATTCACCTCCGCATGTGATTTAAATCACAGAGTCGTTGGGCGCTGCCCTGTCCCTCTGCTCCCTCGGGCTCTGCCTTCCGCCCAACGCGACGCAACTCTACCTCGGCTGAGATGGCCTCCCGCGTCATGACTTTAGCCCTTCTCTCGCAACCAGACCTCCGCGATTTGTTCGGCTCCAGGGGCACACCGCTCTCTTTCTGCCCAGTCCCACACGCCCTCATGGCCCGCCGACCTCTTGCCTTGCCCTCCGACACCACCGCTGACCGTCTGCTATCCTCCGTCTGATGTCTTTCCTCGACGACTTCAGGTGCCTCAGCCCTGCGCAGCGCCACACCTTTCTCGCATCCTTCCTAGGCTGGACACTCGACAGCCTGGACTTCTTTTTACTGATCTTTTGCGTGAAGGCGATTGCCGCCGATTTTGGAACCAAACCGTCTGCGGTGCTGGGCGCGGTGTTTCTGACACAGGCCTTTCGGCCGGTAGGGGCGCTGTTGTTCGGTATGCTGGCGGACCGTTATGGACGGCGTCCGGTGCTGATCTTCAACATCATGAGCTTCAGCGTGATTGAGCTGGCGTGCGCGTTTGCGCCGTCACTGGCAGTGCTGATGGGGCTGCGGGCCCTGTTTGGGATTGCAATGGGCGGCGAATGGGGCGTGGGCGCAGCGCTGACCTTTGAGAGCCTGCCAAAGGAGGGCCGCGGCACCTTCAGCGGCATCCTGCAGGAGGGCTATGCGCTGGGGTCGATTCTGGCGTCGGCGGCCTTCGGGCTGCTGTTCCACTGGATTGGTTGGCGGGGGCTGTTTGTGCTGGGGGCAAGTCCGGCGCTGCTGGTGCTCTATGTGCAAACCCGGGTGCAGGAGAGTCCGGTGTGGCTGGCGGGGGCGAGCAGGCGCAAGGAGCGCAGGGTGGGACCGCTGATTCCCGCGCACCTGATGGAGTTTCTGCCGACGTTTCTGTTTCTGATCCTGCTGATGACGGCGTTCATGAGCTTTTCGCATGGGACCCAGGATGTGTATCCAACGTTTCTGACGGTCCAGGTGGGGCTCAAGCCCGAGACGGTGGGTCTGATTGGCGTGCTGTATGGGCTGGGGTCGATTGCGGGCGGATTTGTGTTCGGAGTGCTGTCTGAGCGATGGGGACGCAAGCGGGCAATTATTGCGGCGGCGCTGTTGTCGATTCCTGTGATTCCACTGTGGGCCTACGGGCACACGGCGTGGATGCTGGGCGCCGGCGCGGTGCTGATGCAGTTTATGGTGCAGGGAGCGTGGGGCGTGGTGCCGGCTTACCTGACGGAGCTCTCGCCGGCGCCGGTGAGAGCCACAGCTCCCGGACTGGCATATCAACTGGGCGGGCTGGTCACTTCCTGGAATGGCAAGGCGCAGGCCCTGATGGCGGAGCGATGGGGCACATATCCGCCGGTGCTGGCGCTGACCGTGGTGTTTGTAGCGCTGGCGCTGGCGCTGCTGGCAGCTCTCGGGCACGAGGCCAAGGGCGCGGAGATGACGGCTTGATGGATGACTACGCAGCAGAGAGTTATATAAACTACTGATTTTAATTAACTTATAAAATGCTTAGTCGAGAAAGCCTGGGGAATTCTATGAAACAGAGTAGAAAATGGGGACGGGGCGTGCCTCTGGGGGATCAGCCTGTCCTATGCCTGATGGATTTGGCTGCGGACGTTGCTGGTCTGGCAGAATGTCCGCGCTGAAGTGTTGAACCAAGACTCCGAATATCCAGTATGCGATCTCTGTGTGTAATGATCTGCAAACATCCGGAGATTTTTGGGGCAAGGGGATTGATTCCGGATGCGCGCACATCCGGCCGGGGCACGCGAGAATGGATGGCTGCGTGGCTGATAGCGAGAAGGGTCGCTCCTTCCGACAGAGATCGGCATGCCCATGCCGGCTTTCCTGGGTCTGATCGTTATAAGCATAGAGCAGCGCATACCTGTTGCTGTAGTATTTCTCTCCTGCATTCGTGTGTTGTATGACCGCGACGGGTCCGCACGGACAGGCCCTCATTCGGCCGATGTTTGGCTTCGATCACAGGAGACGCGTATGTCTGTAGAGACCTGGGGCATGATTGGAGCAGGAATCGCCGTGCTGGTATCCGGGCTTTTACTTGTCCGGCCGCGGCTTGTGGGAGCTTCCGGCACCGGCAGGGTTTTGGTGCTTGGGCCCGTCTTTGAAGCTGTCGCGCTGGCGATCTTTGCCGCAGAGCATTTTCTGGCAGCACGCGATCTCTCGGAGATCGTGCCGCGCTGGATGCCCGGAGCTCTGTTTTGGACCTATTTCGTCGGCGCGGCTCTCCTGGCTGCGGCCATCAGCTTCATCGCCTGGCGGTATGTGCGCTGGTCTGCATCCCTCCTCGCACTGCTGTTCCTGATCATCGTCGCCACAGTCGACCTGCCCAACCTGCCGCAGCATCTTCATGAACGACTGTTCTGGACGCTCGCGGTGCGCGAGACAGCCTTCGCCGGGGGAGCGATGGTGCTGGCTGGCAGCCAATGGTCAAGCGGAAGATCGGCAGGCGCCACGCTCATCCGGTTGGGCCGGTCCTTTGTCGCGGGTACCTTCATCTTCTATGCGATCGAGCACTTTCTCTTCCCCCGATTCGTCCCCGGTGTTCCGCTGGAGAAGTTGACGCCGGGTTGGATGCCAGCGCCGACGATGCTTGCCTATTTGGTTGGCATAACCTTGCTCGCCGCAGGCGTTGGGCTGATGATTCGCCGCACTTGCCGCACCGCCGCCGCCATTGCGGGCACAGTGCTCCTGCTGCTCACGATCTTCTTCTACGTGCCGATCCTTATAACGGAGATTCGCACCCCACTCGTGGTGGAAGGGGTCAACTACGTGGGCGACACCTTATTGTTCGCAGCAACAGCTTTGTTGGCGGGCTTCGGCACGGACTGACCGAGCATCTCAGAACCTGAAGGCTTGTGAAACGCCCATCTCGTCAAAATGCGCCTGTTCACTCCCCTTAGCGGTGGCGTACTTATCTGTCCCGATTTGACTCCCAACAAGGCTGCCATGGCAGCCTGGGATCGAGAGAATGATGCCAGATGCCAATGTCCAAGCTGTTTTCACCGGCCAGCCGAAGTCGATCTCGGATGAGCGTGGGACTTGGACATCCTCCATATTTCGCGAGCGTGCGATATGCCGCGTTTTCATTTCCGCACAAGGACTTGAGGGAGACAGAGTGGCGCAGCCCTATCATGGCGGACCGGACGCCGCGATCTGCGTACATCTGATGGATCACTATGCCTTCTGGAACACCAGATTCAGAATGGAGCTGAAGCCGGGATCCGTCGGGGAAAATGTGACCCTCGGAAACATCACCGAAGATCAGATCTTTGTGGGGACCAGATACGCCTTGGAACGGCGCTTGTTCAAGTGAGCGGTCCGCGCGTGCCCTGCGCAAATCTGGCACGTCGGATCGGTCGTCCCGATTGGGTGAAGCTGACCGTACAAGAAAACCGAACCGGCTTTTATTTGCGAGTGCTGGAGGCGGGAGCCGTGGTGCAGGGCGATATGTGGTCACTTGAAGGGCGCATCAACGAAGCAGGTTCCATTTCGGCGATCAACCGATGTATGTATTTGGACTTCGATCCGAGTTACGCCCGCACTATGCTGGAGATGCCTGGTCTGGGAGTTTGGTGGCAGCAGAAGGCGCGCGAGAAGCTGGACAACAGCAGAGGACACTGGACCTCCACGATGAAAGACAAAGACCATTCAGAGTAATCCACTTAAGCGCCGATGTCGCCCGGAAAGCTCCAGCTTCAAGCCGGAGCGCTCGTTGAGCGCGGCAATGCACGTGATCGGGCTGAGTTGCAGCGCCGGCTTGGGTTTTGCATTTATCTGCCGTAACGGGCGATCAGTTCGCCTTCGGCCACGACATGTCCCCGCATCGCCGATTCAAGCTGGTTCCGCCGGCCGCCAGGCGCAAGATTGATCGGCGTGTCCAGCGCGTAGAGGCGGAAAATGTAGCGATGGGCGAAGCCGCGCGGTGGGCACGGGCCGCCGTAACCGATGCGGTCGAAGTCGTTCTGGCCCTGGCGGGAGCCGTCGTAGAGTTGGGGAATTTCTCCATGCCCTGGGTGAGCTGGCGCGTTGCAGGCGGCAGGTTATAAAGCAGCCAGTGCGTGAAGACCCCGAACGGCGCGTCGGGATCGGTGACGACGAGGGCGAGGCTTTTGGTTGCAGCCGGGGGCGTAGTCCATGCAAGCGGCGGAGATTGATCTGCGCCGTCGCAGGTGAAGGTCGGCGGGATACGACCGTTTTGGAAGCTTGTGCTGGTAAGCGCCATTGTTGCCCCCACTGAGGCCGGGATGACGGGGTCAGGCCCGCGACAGCCTTGAAGCGCAGTGCAGGCGAGCAGCCAGAAGGCGAGGGCGGCAGCGTGCAAGAGTCGCGGCTCTACGGGGCGGAACTGCATCCTGCGCCTCCGTGTGAGGCAGGAGCGAAGGCTCCAACGGGTCCAATATAGACCCATTCGAAGTGGGCAGAGTGACAAGCGTAATTATTTGGGCCGGATGAGCTCGACGCGGTCGCGGGTGCGGACCCAGGTGTTGCCGGCCATGCGGCCGACGGCATCGAGGCCGGCGGGATCGACGCGAAAGTCTTCGACCATATCTTCGCGGATGTGGAAGCGGAGAACTTCTCCGAGAACGATGACACCGCCGCCGGGGACGTGGCTGGTGTAGATGACCTGGAGCAGGCGGCACTCCATTTGCGCAGGCGACTCGGCGACGCGCGGCACGCGGACGACCTCACTAGCAATGGGCGTGAGGCCGGCTAGCTCGAACTCGTCGACCTCGGGCGCAACCTCAGTGGCGGCGGCGTTGGACGCGACGGCCAGCGCCTCACTGACAACGTTGATAACGAACTCGCCGTTCTTCTCCACGTTGTGCAGAGTGTCTTTGCGCTGGCCTGCCTGGCCTGTTCCGGCGGCGCGCAGAGTGGGGCAGAAGAGCACCGTGGGGGGGACAGAGCCAACTCCAGTGAAGAAGCTGAAGGGCGCAAGGTTGGCGATGCCGTGTTCGTCGACTGTGGAGACCAGCGCTACGGGACGCGGCACGATGATGCCGGCCATGAGCTTGTAGATGTGACGCGGTTCGCAGGCTGCGGGGTCGAAGGTGCGCATCGAGTGGCCGGAAAGGCTTCCAGTGTCCATGCTGTCAGCCTAAAACATCCAACTGCGCTCTGGCGCGTCCAATGCTACAGAGGGGCCCATGACTTTGGGATGTAACACAGATGGTGCGCGCCCCGAAATTTGCAGACTGGTAACATGCAATGATGCACAATCGTAGGTAGGAGAGTAGAGAACGCCGTGCCGCGCATTCATTTTCAACAGCAACTCGCCGAACTCAAGGACAAGCTTCTTGCGATGGCTGCGCTTGCGCAGCAGGCGGTTGAAGCCGCGGTCGACGCCTATCTGCAGCGGGACCTGGGGCTGTGCCAGTATGTGAAGCAGAACGAGACCGCTATCAATACGGCGCAGCGCGAGCTGGACGAGATGGCGTATGAGTTGCTGGCCAAGGAGCAACCGATGGCGATTGACCTGCGGTTCATACTTGCGGTGATCAAGATCAACGGTGACCTGGAGCGCATTGGCGACCAATCGATGGGGATTTCGCGCCGGACGAAGGACATTCTGAAGACGGAGCAGGTTGAGCTGCCGGTGGACTTTGCCGCAATGGGCGAGTACGCGGGCCGGATGATCCGCACGGCGATTCACTCTCTGCTGGAGGGCGATGCTCGGTTAGCCGATACAGTGCGGGAGATGGACGACGAGATCGACCGCATGAACCGGCGGGCGCATACCGACCTGTTGAAGCTGATCCAGGATAAGCCGGAGTACACGCAGCAGGCGATGAACGGGCTGATGGTGTCGCGGAGCCTAGAGCGCATTGCGGATCACGCGTCGAATATTGCAACGGATGTGATCTTCTGGATTCGCGGCGCGGACGTACGGCACCAGTTGAGCCTGGCGATGGACTGAGAGCCGCGCCCCGCGGAAAACAGCGCTTGACGGCGTTGGCAGAGCGCGTGTAACACCTGTTACAGCTTCCCCCGCCACCCTGGCGCCTACACTCTTGATCCCCTGACATCCAGGCGCGCAGACTGCATGGGAAATACCATAGGTCCGGCATTTTGACCTGTCCTCCCCGGGCGCGCGTCGCAATGCCGTGAAGAAAGGAAGATGCCGATATGGCGACCCCAAGTGATTTGAAGAATTCCCTCACGGCCCATGGCGGTGCGTGGGCGCTGGTTGCTGCGTTAGCAGGCGGCTTCTACTACCTGCTGCGTTGGAGCCATTGGGATGCGCTGCCTTTTATCAAGGTGGACGCCACGAATTTGATTGGATACCTGACGCCGCTGATCCTTTCGGCGGCGCTTATTGAGCGGGCGGTTGAGGTGGTGATTTCCCCATGGCGCGACCCTGATGCAAATGCAAAAATGACGCAAGTGATTGTTGCGAAGGCAAAAGCCGCGCAAGACACAGCCACCGATGAAGACCGGCATCAAGTGACGGCGAGCGCCGGAGACCTGAACCAGTACAAGGGCAAGACCCGGCAGTATGCGTATGCTATTGCCTTGACGTTAGGCGTTGCTGCCGTGACGGCGGGAGTGCGCACGCTGTGGCCTTTGTTGGACACCAGGGCTATGCCCGCAAGTCCTGTGGATCAACTGAACTATTTTCGCTGGTACGACATGGTGCTTACTTCGCTGTTGCTGGCCGGCGGCGCGGCAGGCCTGCACGCGCCCATCAATGCGTTCACCAGCTTCTTTGAAAAGAGCTGAAGCATCGCTGCGCCGTGCGACAGCCTGTTTGGAAAATGCAAAAACTGCTGGCGTCGCTCCATGTGGGAGTGACGCCAGATTGGTTGTCGCGCAGAGTCTGGAGCATCAACTGACGGGATGCGTGGCGTAGTGGAGCAGCACGGCCACGGCGCAACTGGTGAGGCGGGTCTCGGCTGAATCAGCCCGACTGGTGAGGATAACGGGGACGCGAGCGCCCAGCACGATGCCGGCAAGCTGTGCGCCGCCGAGGTACTCAAGCTGCTTGGCGAGCATGTTGCCGCTCTCGAGGTCGGGGACGACAAGAATGTCGGCCAAGCCGGTGACGGGCGAGTCAAGATGCTTGATCTTTGCGGCCTTTATGCTCACTGCGGTGTCGAAGGCCAGGGGCCCATCGAGAATGCCGCCGGTAATTTGCCCGCGGTCGGCCATCTTGCATAGGGCCGCCGCCTCCATGGTTGAGGGGATCTTGGGGTTTACCGTTTCAACGGCTGAGAGGAGCGCAACCTTGGGCTCGGGAATGCCGAGGGCGTGGGCCAGGTCAATGGCGTTCTGCACGATGTGGATCTTGTCCTCGAACTCCGGCTTGATATTGATGGCAGCGTCTGTGATGAGCAGGGTGCGGGCGTAGGCTGGAGTGTCCATAACGAAGACGTGCGTGATGCGGCGCGAGGTGCGCAAGCCGGTATCGCGCTGCATGGCGACTTTCATCAATTCGTCGGTGTGCAGGCTGCCCTTCATCATTGCCTGGGCGTTACCGCTGCGGCACATGGCGACCGAGGCTTCGGCAGCTTTGGCCTCCGAATCGGCGTGGAGGATAGGGAGTTGCGAGATGTCAACACCGATCTTTGCGGCCAGCGTCTTCATTTCTGCTTCGTCGCCGATCAGGGTGGGCCGGATGAGGCCCTCGGCAGCGGCTTCGACGGCGCCGCGCAGGGCCACGTCAGAGAGCGGCCAGCAGACGGCGGTGGTGATGGCGGGTAGAGATTTGCAGCGCTCAAGGAATTTGTGAAAGACGTGATAGTCGGCAGGGTGGCCGACGAGTGGATCGACGGCTACGGCTTCGGCAAGTGGCGCAAGATCACTCATTGGGTGGTTTCTCCATGGCCGAAGCGGGAAAATCGCTCTGGCCTTACGGAATCATTCTCACCCGGTCGAGCGTCGGAACCTGTGCGTCAGGTCACAGTACGAGCTTGAGTCTCACATTGCAGGAAATGCGACGTGGCAGGACCCGGCCAAGCTTTGGGACTTCCCGGCTTCGATGTCAACCGGATGTTTTCCATGGTCAGCTAGAACTGATATGCTGCGTGCGTCAAGAAAACCGATTTACGGGGTGGACGGCGATGTGGTTTTTGGGAATGGATGTGGGCACGGGCGGCACGAGAGCCGTATTGGTGGACGCGGCGGGGACGGTGATATCCAGCGCGGCAAGTGAGCACGCGCCGTTTCGTACACCCCATCCCGGCTGGGCAGAACAGGATCCTGAGGACTGGTGGCGGGCGGCGCAAGAGGCGATTCGCTTTGCTCTGTCTGCCGCACCGGGACCGCATGAGCCGGTTGCAGCGATTGGCCTGACAGGCCAGATGCACGGAGCGGTGATGCTGGACGAAAATGGCGCGGTGCTGCGGCCCTCGCTGATCTGGTGTGACACGCGCACCCAGCCCGAGTGCGACTGGCTGACCGAGAAGATCGGCTACGAAAAGCTGATCGAGCTGACCTGCAATCCGGCGCTGCCGAACTTTACGCTGACCAAGCTGCTGTGGGTGAAGACGCATGAGCCGGAGATCTTCGCGAAGACACGGCATGTGATGTGTCCCAAGGACTACGTGCGCTACCGGCTAACAGACGAGTTTGCAATTGACGTACAGGAGGCCAGCGGGACGCTGCTGCTGGACGTAACGCACCGGCGCTGGTCAAAGGAAGTGGCGGAGACCGCAGGGATTCCCGAGAGTTGGCTGCCGCGGGTGTACGAGTCGCCGGAGGTGTGTGCGCGGATCAGCGAAAAGGCCGCGGGACTGACGGGGCTGGCTGCGGGAACGCCGGTTGTGGCAGGCGCGGGCGACCAGGGCGCGGGGGCGGTGGGCATGGGAGTTCTGGAGCCGGGCTCAGTGTCGGCAACGATTGGGACCTCGGGTGTAGTGTTTGCGGCGACGGCCAAGCCAACCAAGGATGCCAAAGGGAGGCTGCATACGTTTTGCCATGCCGTGCCGGGCGTGTGGCACGTGATGGGCGTAACGCAGTCGGCAGGACTGAGCTTTCGCTGGCTGAAGGAGACGTTTTTTGCGGGACAGGATTACGACGCGCTGACGGCGGCGGCGGAGAAGATCGCGGCAGGCAGCAATGGACTGCAGTGGGCGCCATATCTGCTGGGCGAGCGCACGCCGCATCTTGATCCCCAGGTGCGCGCGGCTTTTGCAGGGATCGGCACGGAGCATACGTCGGCGCATTTCGTACGCGCCCTGCTGGAGGGCGTAGCCTATTCGCTTGCTGACACCTTTACGCTCTTTGCGGAGTTGGGGATTCCGGTGAACGCAGTGCGACTGGGCGGCGGCGGCGCACGCGGTCCTCTATGGCGCAGAATTCAGGCCGGTGTGTACGGACAGGCAGTAGAGATTCTGACGGCGGAAGAGGGCGGCGCGTTCGGCTCCGCACTGCTGGCAGGTGTGGGCGCAGGCCATTGGGCCAGCCTTGGCGAGGCTTGCGGCCAGGCAATTGAGGTTGCCGAGCGCATTGCACCGGATGCGGGGGATCTGGCTGCGTACAAAAGCGGCTACCTGCAGTGGCGCAAGCTGTATCCGGCGCTGAGGAGCTTGCGATAGGCGTTTGCGGCGCGGCCGATTGCCTTCAGTCTGGCTGTAGCAAGCAAGAAGGCACGGAGACGGTATACACGGAAAACGGAGATGCGTTAGGCTTTCAATCGACTTTGAAATGTCGAGGATGGGCTGATGCGTCTCCATTTTGTTTTGTTTCTGACCGTGCTGTTCCCTGCCCCAATGGGTGCGAATGCGCAACCCACACCTGCGCCCACGTGCGCGGATCTGCATCTGGTGCCGGCGGTGCGGGAGTGCATGGCGGTGGATGAACTCCCGATCGGCGAGTCAGGACTGGTGATTCCGCACGAAAAGGACGCAGAGATTGATTTCGTCGTCCGGGACTTGGCGGAGGCGCTGCGAGAGAGAGGCGTGCCTATCGACAAGGCCCAAGCTCCCTTTATTCATTTTTTCCCAGCGGACTCCAAAGGAGGCGCCTCCATTCTCGAGGAGCGGCACCTTCAGTTCGACCCCGCGATGGCCAAGGAAGGGTATGTGATTGCCCCGGCGGGCGTGAATTCAGTCGTTGTGATCGCCCAGACTACGACAGGCTTTTTCTACGGAGCTCAAACCATCAAGCAGTTGATTCGTGGCTCGGGCAAAGGCACAGTGCTGCTCGTTCCCACGCTGCGCGACTGGCCGGCGATGGCGCATCGCGGAGTGAGCGACGACTGGTCGCGCGGGCCGCTGCCCACCATGGATTTTGTGAAGCGCGAGATTCGCACGCTGGCGGCGTATAAGGTCAACATCTTCTCGCCTTACTTTGAGGCCACATTTGCGTATGCCTCGACGCCGGTGGCGGCCTTTCCGGGCGGCGCTATGACTCCTGACGAAGCGAGAGAGATGGTGGCCTACGCGGCGAAATACCACATCACCGTAATTCCCGAGCAGGAGTCCTTTGGGCATCTGCACCATGTGCTCAAGTTTGAAGAGTATTCGCCGCTGGGCGAGACGCCGCATGGTTCTGTGCTGGCGCCGGGCGATGACGCGACACTGCCGCTGATCTCAAGCTGGTTTGGCGAGCTCGCGAAGGTGTTTCCCGGGCCATATGCGCATATCGGCGCCGATGAGACGTTTGAACTGGGCTTGGGGAGGACACGCGAAGAGGTCAAAGAGAAGGGCTTGAGCCCGGTATATCTCGATTTTCTTACGAAGATTCATGCGGCTCTGGCGCCATATCACAAGCAACTCCTGTTCTGGGGCGACATCGCGGTGAAGTCGCCGGAGCTGGTGGGAACGCTGCCCAAGGACATGATTGCGGTGCCGTGGGTGTACGATGCGAAGCCCGATTTTACGTACGAGATTGTGCCCTTTACGAAGGCGGGGCTGGAAACATGGGTAGCCAGCGGAGTGAACAACTGGAATCGCGTGTATCCCAACAATAACGAGGCGCTGGGCAATATCCGCGGGTTTGTGCGCGATGGGCAGCGGCTGGGCGCGACGGGAGTGTTGAACACGGTTTGGAACGACGATGGCGAGGGCATCTTCGACGAGAACTGGTATGGCATTCTCTTTGGCGCGGCAGCCGGGTGGCAGGCGGGCGAGAGCTCGGAGCAAGCTTTCACGGCATCCTATGGGCTGGCATTTCACGGCGATGAAACGGGCAAGATTGACGAGGCACAGCGACAACTGATGGCAGCTCATGCGTTGCTACGTAAGGCCGGGCTGAACGATGTGGAGGACGCCTACTTCTGGGCCGATCCTTTTTCGCCGCAGGGCCAGTTACTGAGCGCGAAACTGCTGCCCGTGGCCGCCGAAATGCGCCTGGACGCGGAGAAGGCCATTACCGTGGTGGCAGAGGCGCGGGCAGCGGCGAAGGCAGATGGGCGAACTTTGGCCAACCAGGAGGCGCTGGACGCAATGGAGCTGGGCGCGCGCCGAATGGACTTTGTCGGACTGAAGTTCGAGGAGGCTGACGAGATTGCGTCAATCTACAGCCAGGCGCGGGCGATTGCCGGCGACAAGAGCCGCTGGGATGAAGTCTCGGAACTGCTGGAGACCATTGGGTCAAACAACGGAAAGATGCAGGACATGCGCGATGGCTACACGCAGCTTGGGCAGCTTTACAGCCAGGCCTGGCTGCGCGACAACCGACCTTATTGGCTGGCGAACAACATGGCCCGCTACGATCGCGCAGCGCAGATGTGGATAGGCCGCGGGGACCAGTGGAATCAGGTGATTGCACGCTGGTGGACAATGCATACACTGGCCCCGGCGGCGGACGTGGGACTCCCGGAGGCCGTGGGAAAGTAAACCGGACTCAGGAATTCGGACAGCAGGGTGAGTGGAAGGATTATTCCTCAGCGAGCCATCATTGATCGGGCCCTGAAGAGTATGACCAACGCGGCATACGCGACGTATTTTTTGGCCGAAGTAGCTTTCGTTCCTTCCAGAGTGTTTCTGGATCCTGGCAGGGTGCCGATGGCGGGGCGGGTCAGGGCGATCTTGTGTCTGGCAGGAGCACCTTTGAGCTTCCGGAATTCGGTCTTTCAGTTGTCCCGAATGTACCGAGAAACTGGGGCATTGAAAAAGCCGCTCGCGCGGCTAAACTTCAATAGACTGTGCGAGATAGAATGGTCGGGCAGAGAGGATTCGAACCTCCGACCCCCTGGTCCCGAACCCGATTCAGCTGTTTTCGCTAAGCCTCCTGGATTCAATAGATTCCATCTCGTTGATAAATGACAATTTGCGGCACATCGTGTTGAGCCTTATTGAGGCCTGTTGAAGAAGAGTGCTTTGACCGCTACAAAAACGTCTACATCGGCCCGGATACGCGACCTCGGACACCCGATATTGATTGGCAGGTCCTCGGCCTGCACAACGAGGGGCGGCCCAATCCAGAACGCCATGAGTTCATCGATTGACGTACCAAAGAGGTATCCCACGCGGCCCTCTTTTACGGATTGATGGAAGTGCCAGCCTGCTGAGAGGCGGCCAGCAGCACACCGGTGAGTTCTTCTGGCATCTCCAGCATGACATCGTGGCCACAAGCCATCTTGATTGTTTTCCATCCCCGTGCCTTCGCCTTCTCATAAAATTGCGGGAACAGTGAGGGAGAATAGCCGTCCGCCAAAACAAAAGTTACGTTCTTAATCCGGTCAATCGCGCCCGTCAGCGTGATGGGCTGCTGATGCGTGGACAGCGGTTGGGGGGTGCATCGGCGATTCACCCAGTCTCGATCTTCGACGGTCAAAATGTACGCTTCGGCGGGAGGTGGCGGTATCCTCCAACCGTTTCCAGCCTTGCGGGCCGCTTCGAGCTGGGCATCACGAACTCCAGGGGGAAATGTATCGTGAAGACTCTGACCGCTCTCCAGGACAAAAGCATCAAGATAAACGAGAGCGCCGATCCGGTCCGAGACGCGATCGGCCACACCGCTGATCACCGCCCCGGCATAAGAGTGACCGCACAAGACCACATCTTCGAGCTCTTCGGCGCGAATGAGGTTCTCTACATCGGTGATGTGGGTTTCAAGGTCAATCTGAGGCGACAATAAGTGAAGGCGGTCAGCAAGGCCCGTGAGAGACGGCGCAAACACTTCGTGGCCCAGCTTGGAAAGGGCGCTTCGGACTCGCTTCCAGCACCAACTGCCATGCCATGCACCATGGACAAGTACGAATGTTGACATGAATCTTTCTCCTCCGGTCGCATTGTTAATACACCCGACACCGCTCTGCTTTTCTCATCGTTAGATGAGAGGCGAGACCAAGCTCAATTGGTGAGGAAGTTGCTCAAATCCTGGGTGAACCTCACTGGATTTCTAACTAACAACATATGATCGCCTGATTCTTCGGCGGTGAAGATGAACAAGCGCGAGCCTTTGACAACGCCATTGATCCATTTCTGACTTTGCAACCAGTTGCTGTTCTCACCTGTAAAGATCGCCGTCGGTGCGTGGACCTTCTCGCTGATCACGTTACGCCAGTCATTCATGATGTGGTTGAACAAGACGAGGTTCATGTAGTCTGGATCGTTTTTGATGAATGTGGACCCAAGCAGTTGCGCATTGAGATAGTACGGCGTGTCCTTCGGTGCCGGGTGCGCAGGCGGTCCGATATTTACGACCAGCCGGTTCGTTGGTTTGCCTCGTCCAAATGCGTCGATCATTGCCTCAGGGGAAGAGGTGAAAGCACCGGCATTGAGTCTCTCTTCTTCTGACCAATCGGTGTGGCTATAAATCGAAGGAGGCTCATCGACAAATGCCAACTTCTTAATGTTGGCTTCGCCGAACAGATCGACGTAGCTCCATATAACAGAGGCGCCCATCGACCATCCGCAAAGATTTACTTTCTTGGCATCGATGTGATCCAGGAACTGATGAAGATCCTGCGCAAAACGGGGTATCGTCGCGCCGTATGAAACTCTCTGAGACAGGCCCTGATTGCGCGGTTCGAGGACGTAGACATGATAGTGATCCTTGAGCAGGTACATCACATAGAAATACATCGCCCCATTCGCGCTCCAGCCAGGAACGAAGACCAATGGTTCGCCTTTGCCAGCTTCCCAATACGACAGCTTGACGCCGTCGCTGGTCGTGAATGAATGAATCTGCAGGTCTCTGAAATCCGAGAGTTTCGCGGGCATGCCATCAATTTGATTGGGAAAGGTGAAGTCGTGACCGAGAACCGTGACCGCGTCTTGAGCAAGCGCGGTCGAGTGGAGGGTCGTGATAGGAACTGCGATGGATGCAGCAGTAAGGGCAGCAGATCGAAGAAGTCTTTTCATGACGGTCATTTCCTCAGCCGTTGGTTGGCAATGATGCTAGGGCACGGATCGGGGGTATGTTAGGCTGTTACGCACGCATGAAGCCGCCATCGACGTCGAGCGTGACGCCGGTCACGAAACTCGCGTCTTCGGAGGCAAGAAATGCCGCGACGGATGCGATCTCTTCTGGTTTTGCTCCTCGACCCATTGGGATTGCGCCAATCACGCGTTGGCGAAGTTCGTCGGGCATGGAGGCGGTCATAGTGGTTTCCGTCAATGCCGGGCAAAGTACGTTACATGTCACTCCTGAGCGACCGGCTTCTCGTGCGATACCTTTCGTGAATGCAATCACTCCGCCCTTTGCGGCCGCATAACAGCTGTTACCGAAGAGGCCGCCACCCTGCTGACCGGCAACTGAAGCGATGTTGATGACCCTGCCCCAGCGACGTGCAACCATGCTTGGAAGAAAGGCCTTCACAAGCAGAAAAACGCTCGTGAGATTGACGCTCAACAGCCGCTGCCAATGTTCGAGGTCCACTTCATCCAGGTTCTCTGTCGAGACGATGCCAGCGTTATTGACCAGAATGTCTACGTTCTTGTTTTGGGAACGAAATTCGTCCGCTAACGCGGTCACATCCGCTTGTTTCGAAACGTCCAGCTTTCGGAATGAAGCCGTATGCCCCGCTTGAACCAAGTTGCTTTCGGCCAGTTTGCCGCCCTCGACATCGATATCGGTGACGGTGACGTCAGCTCCGTGTTCAGCGAGTGCAGCGGCGATGGCAAAGCCAATTCCGCGTGCAGCACCCGTCACTAGAGCGTTGCGACCCTCAAGATTCCTAAACATCGAGTCCTCTTTGAATGAGACTTAATTGCCAGCTCTCCGCCAGGCATCCGCACATTCAATTAGACATGATTTCTGCTGAGAAAGCTCTTGGAATGCCCGGCGACTCCTGAACCAGCGTCAATTAGACAGACTGGTGTGGTGAGGGGCCCAGAATAGACGCACTCGACAAAAGCCTCCAACAACTACAGGCTTCCACACCTAATCCAGCAAGATCCCGTCTGTCTGTAGACGATTTCGTAGCGGGCTCTGCATCGATAGTCTCAACAAAAGCTCAATAATGACGAGCCTTCTGACGCTAGAGCACTTGGGCCAATACCAGGGGTTTGACTCTGCTGATTTCTAAGTTATTAATTTTAATGGTCGGGGAGAGAGGATTCGAACCTCCGACCCCCTGGTCCCGAACCAGGTGCTCTACCAGGCTGAGCCACTCCCCGAACATCGACGATGAGAAGCCGATCAGCAACATCAATGGGCTCTCAGCATTTTCATGGTACCCCTACAGTGTAACAGAAGCCACTTGCCTCCGTCGTCCACTTGCGGCCTTCGGCGCTCGCGAGAATTGACCCGGGTTTGCTCGCCAAAAATGATCCACCAGTTTGTTGCCGACATCGTTGGCGTCGATGTTCTTCGAGGTTACGGGAGGACCGCTTGGCCGGATTTGGCGCGCGCCAAGGGGTTCGAGAAGGCACTCTTGGACGTTGCCAACTACTTTTCCGCTCGTCGTAGGGCTTTACACGACTCTGGCGTGGATGAAACGAGACCAAACCCAACACGTCTCCGACGTGGATGATACTTTGCCCTCGCAACATCGTATTCTTGGTGTGGGTCACTTTAAGCGAGCACAAGTGGATCATTCTTCGTTAGCGCCAAAGGTCCACAAGCATCTGACTCAACTACCTGTGCAAGAAGAG
>JAJZGF010000234.1 GCA_021805025.1 Acidobacteriota bacterium | reverse complement strand
CGTGCGCCGCGAACTCCTCGCGAGTACCCCGGCGAGCCGCAATCGGGCAGCCGCCCGACCCTTCCTGCTCCTTGATCTAGAATTTCACAACGCGCGCTGGTGGCAGACGATCGTTCACCATCCCGAGCGGCAGATCCGAAAGCCCCCCCTCGTTCCCGCCTTTCCCCGATCGGCAGCGCTCCCTCTCACCCGCGCAACCCTCATTGCCGCCTGGCGAGCCGCCTGCGCCGACCCTCGTTCGGCCCGCATCCTGATGGGATTCGATGAAACGCTCATCGAGCTTTTCGTGAACCTACCGGTGACTGCGATCGACCCCATCGCCCATCACGCACACCCCCATCTTCGCCCCCGGTGGGCTGACCACCCCGCATTCTGGCGAACGATGCTTCGAGCAGCGAACCAGGAGGAGACTCAAGAACTCTCCCTGATTGATGTTGAGGGCATCCAGCTCCTGACCAGCGAAATACTGATCGCGAGATCGACGGCGAACCCCCTTCAACGCCCCCGAGATCGCATCGGCCACCCACCGCCCCGGCTATCTGAATAGCCGCGACGAACCACGGCAGATTGCCTCTTTGAGGAATTTGATTCATGCATGCCACCCAGGTACTGCGCTTCGCGATCGAAGGGCAAGACGTGCGCTGCTATCACGCGAACGGGGATCGACTATGGCACTGCGGCTGCATCTATTTTCAGAGGATGCTCGCAAAGCACAAGCAGGGCTTTTGCCCACACATCGCGATAGCGATTCAGGAGGCAACTTCGGAGGGACGCATTCAATTGCGCCCATAGTTTATACAACGCGATCATTCCCCGGGGCTGACTGATCAGATTTGTCCCGTTCATCAGTGGGTACTCCGAAGAACCGCTGGACGGCACCAGCCCCTGGCGCATCATCCAGCCCGTCGCCGTGCCGCCAATCGAGAACAAGATTGGAATCTACCGTGTCGGCAGAACGCGCCAACTCGCCCGGAATCCCCAGAAGCGATTGACAGTCGTCCAATACCGCTCAGCGGCAGCCTGAATGAGGATAACGTATCGGGTCCAAATCGATCCATACAGTACACTGATGCGCACCGCCCTTCATGGACTGCGGCTTCTCGAACGTCTCATGCTACGCAGCATGGACACCCCTCCCCCCGTTGGCCACCAGGTGATCGCCGTGTGGTGTAACTACTGTGGCCACAAAGCCAACGTTGCTCCTGACCTATGGCACCGGACCACGAAGCGGCACTGCCGAATGTGCGGCAGTCGAGACTACACGCACCGAATTATCTGGATTGGGGGGCCGAAGCCCGATAATGTTGTTCCGTTCGCGAAGCGAAGAATATGACCCGCTTGCCGTCACTACGGCGTCGCCGGTGCTTCGCGTATAATTAACTTTCCTTGAGCGCCGCGTTCACGTCAAGCGAGGCATTGCAGCGGACGCTGACCTCGGCGCTGTTCGACCCGGTCTCCTACAACCGGATCGTAGGAGCGCAGGAACCCGCGCCGCCCGGGGCCGTGAAGCTGCTCAGTGGACTCGCGCACCCCGCGCAGTTTGCTGTCAGCCGGCCGGCCGCATTCGTGATTCCGCGGGCGATCGGGCCGGCACTGTCGGACAGTCGCTGACTCAAAGCGCGGATCGCTGCGGCCAAATAACGCGGCGGTCATCCGCGGATAGGAGTGCAGTTGCCGGGTGCGAAAATTTCAGTTTGACGCGCAGCCCGTCGCACGTCACCGCCAATGTCAGTGCAACGACTCGGCGTTTGCACTCCATAGGAAATCCAGAAACTCCTTTGTGAGATCTAATTCTCTAGATACGGCGCCGTCCATAACTCCCACTCCTCAAAGCTGCTGCACGTCCTTACGCCAACCACGCAGAGCTTCATGTCGTGCACCAGCACTGACCGAACACCATAAAGACCCCGAATGATATTTGTCGTCCCGGCGGTAATCTCAGCCATCGGGCGCCAATATCCATCGACTAAAAAAAGGCGCCGCTCAACGTTTATTGCGGAATATCTCCCTGTTGAGATATCACTCCGTGCATCTACCACTGCATAACACCCGTGCTTTTCAAGGCTATAGTGCGTTTTCTCTATTTGGAAGATTGCGAGTGGACCAGGCTTGTAATCTTCGTTTCGCAAGCGCTCATTAACCCAGGCTCGCGCCTCGCGCGCACAGGCAGTCTGTAATCGGAAGGTTGCCAGATCGTTCGTCACCGAAGATTCACGCGCCACCGCCTTAAGAGGTGAGTTCTCCAGCCGTGAACATCCCGCGATCATGGCCACCCCGATGAACGCCACCATGGCGCCGCGCTGAACCACCCACCCCATAGACCAACCCTTGTGGCGCGACATTATTTCAGCACCATCATTACCAGCATAATATCGAACCATCCTCCCCAGGAGGATAAAGCAACACGCTGATCTACACTGCAAACCGAAAATCAGAAATCTGTGAATTAGCGCACACCGAGAACAGCCCTGACTCAACACCTAATGTGACAAGAAACACCGAACAGCCGGCGTATCGGCCTATCGTAGGCATCACCAAAAGGCTCTAGGACTGCCATCATGGTCGGGTCACGAATTATACTTACGACGTTACTTGCGACTACGCTTTGCGGATGCGCAGCTTTGCAGATGGGCTGGTACAAGCCTGGCGCAACGCAAGCCGACTTTGCTCAAGACAAATATTCCTGCATGGAAAGCTCACAAGAGCGCGTATCGGGCGCATACGTGAATCCGTACGGCGGAGCCGCCAGCTCTGAGACGGCCACCAACATTCCCCTATTTCAAGCATGTATGGAAGCTCGTGGCTACATATGGACCAACCGAGCTGAAGTGAATAGTATTGAGCAGCGATCAGCGCAAGAGTCTCAGCAAGATGATGATGCGGACTCGGGGGACACAGAAACTCCCGGCGACGCCGATCAAAGCACATCAGAAATATCAGATCCTGCGCAACCAACCTCAGATATTGCGGCATCGCAGCCAGTACCGCCAACTGATAGTTTCGGACGGCAAGTTAAGACCATCCAAAACGTCTTCGTGGCAGAATGCGTTCCAAAGCCGCCGGAAGCATCAATCTGTGGCCCACTTTCTGCTCTCGATGCACAAGCGAACTCTCTCCTTCAGCAAGTGAATGCGGGAACTATTTCCGAAGCAGTAGCGGAGAAGCGTCTCAAAGCCGCGCGCGAAGAGGCAGCCAAGACTCCGGATTACTGACTTAGAGGGATATTCTGAGGTCACCCGAGACAACCTAAAGCGGCCCTGAGCACGAAAGCGCGATCCGCGCCACAGTTACTTCATGGCTGAGTAATTAGCATCCGCCCATGCCGCCCGCAGTGCGGCGATGGGAATTCGTTACACCAGAGGAACACTAATCGCATGACAACCGCAGAGCAGCCGCCTGAGACTCCAGACGTGATTTCCGCGAAGTCAACTGTCGTCCAGAGCGGTGGCCCGGTCGAACTCCAGGCGCTAGGAGCTGTGATAAAGGGACTTGTAGAGCCCTTTGCGGACAGCCAAAAGACAACAGAGTTTGAGAAGACCAAGCGCACCCAAATCGAGGCCGATACGTCCCGCACGATGCTTCGGTATTCCTTTGGGCTCGCCTTCTTTCTGGTAATCGTAGCGGTGGTGGCACTGGCCCTAGGCAAGGATCAGCTCACAGAGAAAATTATCTTTGCGGTGGTCGGCTTCATCGGGGGCTTCGGGTTCGGGAAGATTTCACCCCACGGCAGTAAGGAATAAATTCACGCGCACTGTCTCCAGAGCACCGTCCGGCGGAACACGACTATTTGACCCTGAAGTCTTGGCTGGCGTCTGCTACCCCGCCCGCGAGGATAAACGTTGCTCTGCGCATACCATTGGCTCGTCTCCGCGCATCCTCGAACAGCAAATCTGTCACCCACTCGACATCGTGCGCGAAGCGCTCACGCGAGGTCGTCGGAACCTCCCGACCTTCATATCGGAATCGAGAAGCAGCGAAGTGCATCTTGTGCGTCCGGTCGTTGATTTCAGGGTCGTCGAAGCTGAAAACCTCTAGCCCGTGTGCCGCCGCATTACGAATTTCCCGGATGCTGTTGAGATCTTCATCCACCCATCGACCAAACAGCGCGAATTTAGCGCACGTATCGATTTTTCTCGAGAAGCCTGAAGGGATCGTACTTGGAAAGCCGGTGGCAGCCAATCGATCCAGACACTTTCGGTATGCCACGAGCACTTCATGGAGCACCATATCAGCAACGGCGCCCCCCATAATTGCCACACTCTGATCGCCGAGGGGCGCCGTGCGCAAATCAGTCACAACCTCAACATACCGCCGCCCCTCCGGCAGCCCTGAAAATCGCTGAGCCCGTTTGATCTTTGCCATAGAGGGAGCCTACCCTTCATTCGCAGTACGGTTGCCCAAGAACGACTATCACGGATTGCTGAGTTACAGGTATTGAATCCCTCCAGGTAAGGATGCGAGAGGCAATGCTCCAGATCTCTGGCGGGCGCCCGAACCCCTGTTACCGCCGTGAAAGTGTGATCCGCTGGTACAGCATTAAAAAGTCCCGCGCCACCACCGCTGGATCGGTCGATCTAGTGTCGTTCTGCAGTGACCTTTGAGTCGCCCGTCCGCTCGCGCAGTTCGTCGACGTAGTCCGCCCACGCTCGCATCATCTTCCGGCGTTCCTCGAGCCGCTGCGCACGATTGTAAGCAGCGCGGACCTTGTTGCGTTCTTTGTGCGCGAGCTGAAGTTCGATGAGATCCGGGTGCCAGCCCTGCTCGTTGAGAAGCGTACTCGCAATGGTCCGAAATCCGTGTGCTGTCATCTCATCCTTCGCATAAC
>JAJZGF010000233.1 GCA_021805025.1 Acidobacteriota bacterium | reverse complement strand
GCAAGATGCGAGAGGCACAACTCCACAGGTATTCGCGATGCGAAGCAAATACGTATGAGCGGACAGAGCGCACGCGCCACGGCGAAGAAAATCATCAACTCCGTGTCGGGAGATCGCTTTGCACAGATTTCTTCGTGCGGAATAGGTCCGTGCGAATCGACGCCCAACCGGAAGTTATCGGTTACCCCAAGTGACGCTGGATGCCTGAAGGCGAAGGTGGTTTGCACGGTTGGAGCGGAAGTTCCGTACAGGTCAACAAGCGGGACGCGCTCAGGCGGCGCCATATCGGGCGAAGCCCCCGGCTCTGTTCACGGCGTTGATCACGCTTCCGAGCGCGGCCGCCTCGTCGGCAGGAGCCCGCGCCGAGTCGCAGGAAGATACCCTGATTGGACTTGGCAGGACATCCTTGGAAGGTTTAATGGCGGAGGGAGAGGGAGTCGAACTATAACCTTTTGTGAGCAGTGAATAGTTATATATATAAAACCTTAACTATATTGTTTTTTGTTAGTTGCAAATAGATAATCATACTTCACGATGCTTCGTTGATCGCAATCATTTGTACACGGAGGATGCTATTGATACCCCCTCTAATACCCCCGATTGCTTAAGGCTGACGTTCGCATCGCCGGTGAGCCGGGCCTTTGCCGCATTCGCAACGTTCGGCCTTCGGCGGCAACGCCAACCGGCGCCTGTTCCATTTCCCGATTCGGGTCGTCCCGACCGTTGCAAACAACCAACTCGGTTTCTCAGACTTTGGAGTGGCCCGAAGCACTTTGGTGCGTCGGCCGTTTTACGTCAACTTGCCGATCCGAAGCATCATTTAGAGGTTCCGGCAGGCCCGGGCTTTACTTTTCGTAATTTCGGGTCCATGGTCCGTATACCCGTCGTATGTTCGATTATGAACTGACTTCGAGGGCCTCCATGGAAAGCGATACGCAACGAATCGCGCTTGGGTTGCGCCGGAGAGATGTCGCTGTCCTCGAGACGCTGGTCGAGCAATACCAATACCGGCTTGTTCGTTATCTCGTCTCCCTTTTGGGCAGACGCGATGGAGTTGACGATCTGGTGCAGGAGACGTGGCTCCGGGTCCTGGAGCGAGGTGGGTCCTACAACGGAAATTCCCGCTTCGAACCCTGGCTCTTCAGGGTGGCACGCAATGTTGCTCTCGACACCATCCGTAAGCGACCGATGTCCAGTCTGGACTCAAATGAGGAGGACGGTATTCGCTCATCGCCTGCTTCCGGTGAGCCTTCGCCATACACGCTTGCGGCGCGGACGCAAGATGCCGAGCGGCTTGCCCACTCGCTCGAAACTTTGGAACCCGCCTATCGCGAAGCCCTCGTATTGCGTTTTCAAGAAGATCTGTCTCTACAGGAAATATCCGCGATTGTGGGAGCGCCGGTCTCTACCGTAGCTTCCAGAATTTATCGAGGACTGGCAACGCTGCGGGGGCAGTTCGAGGGAGAAACAGCATGATTCTTGATCACCACGAACGGTTCCAACGCATGATCGACGAGAGTTTGTCGGGCGCCCTCTCGGCGGAGAAGGAACACTCTCTCCGCGAGCATCTTGCCACTTGCGCTCCATGCCAGGAGTATCTCCGCGCCAACAACCGCGTTATCGCGGGCCTGAGCGGATTTTCCTTCGAGGTGAATCCAACCCTCAATGCCAGGGTTCTGACAGCCCTCAAGCTGAAGGCGCAACAGGCCGGGACGGCACAGCCAAGCGCGGCACAGGCAGGTCTTCGGCGATTCATGCGCCGGCATAACGTGCAATTCAGGATCTGGGCTGCATTTGCTGTAGCGCTCTCAATGTCAATTGTGGGATCGGCAATTGTCTACCAGGTGGCTAAACTGCTGACCGTCCCAATGCATTTCGACACGGCTCAAGTCCAGGCAGGCGTGCTCGTCTTTTGGCTGCTGCCATCGTTTTGCGCGTCCTTATGTCTGCTCGCGGCGCCTGGTGAGAATAGAGGCATTGTATGACGCAGCAATCGGCGGTGCTTTTGATAACGTTCCTGGCCGGGCTAGTAGTTGCGGCTATCTTGTTGGGAACCGCAAGACGGAATGTTCTATCCCGGTCTGCAATGGTCATTGCAGCACTGGCGATTCCGAGCTGGGTAATCTATTTTGCTTCCAACCAGGGCCGATCCTTTCTTGCTGCCAAGGGATTTCTCAGTACGATGCCGGACGCGCTTTGGTTTGGCCTAACGTTCGGGGTATTCACCGCGGCTTTTTTCCTTGCACTCGGATATGTCTATGGGGACGCAAGAAGGCGTCAAATGCCTGCTTGGGCCTGGGTGATTGCCGCTTCCCTCATACCCAATTTGATTGGATTCATCCTTTATTTTCTGTTTAGAGGGCCTCTCCTGTGTCCTTGCAGTTCCTGTGGCAAGCCTATTCGAGGGGGAGAAGCATTCTGCTCACACTGCGGATCCTCGCAGGGTTCCAGTATCGGACGCATTACAGCTGACTCTGCGCAAAAAGGGGTATGAAGACTAGCTTTGCCAGCGTGTCGAATAAATCATCGCCCAAAATGGAGGACAGTATGAACCGTGAGCGCGCCTTACAGGTAGTGTTGGTATTGGTGGGCTTGTTTTATTGCTTTTGGGGCTATCTCCTATTCGACGATCTGTGGCACTCCAGGTGGCTTAGCGGGCATAGTGACGTCATGCCGATGTTCCTGAGCCTTAACACGGCGCTCGGACCCTGTCTGCTGCTGGCCGTTAAGCAGCCGGCCAAGCATCGCTTGATGATCGGCTATGGGGCGTGGTCAAGCCTAGCCCATGGGTTCACGATGACAATCATGTCGGCGCAGGCCGTGGCCCATGGGATGCACAGGCAGGATAGTCCCCAGGACATTGTGATCTTTGTCGTCATTGGGGTCGCGCTGCTCGTACTCTTGCCGGCAAAACAAGCATCATCGGCCGTTCGTCTGGAGCGGATCGTCCCCCAAGCCGATTGACACCTTCAAGGCCAGTCACTTCATTCAGACCGGTTTCCTTACCGGGGAGAGCGGATGGGGAGTAAGCCTCGGACATGGTACAGCCATCCACCTGGACGTAGAGTCGCCGACGCGTCCTTGTGACTGCCCCCGCTGTGCGTTCAGGCAGAAGAGCGGGATGGCCGTTCTACGTCCAGGTGGTCTGGATTTGTAAACTACTGGCCGACTTACCTACCAAGTATGGATGAGGGGCTTTTGTTCCCCCTTCTCATCGGCAATCCCGATCAGGCTCTTATTCATTCATCCCGCTCCTCTTTTTGTCTTCCATGTTGACATTCTGACTATGGAGGTTCAATCATATAGGCAGATACTCGACAGGAGGGAGAATGGGCGAGCAAAAGTCCGACGTATTGCAGGGCACGCTCGATCTCATGGTGCTTAAGACACTTGAAACGATGGGCCCGCTCCACGGCTACGGCATCGCCCGCCGTATAGAGCAGGTGAGCGGCAACTCTCTCACTCTCAGCCAGGGCACCATCTACCCAGCGCTCCTACGCCTGGAGCAGCGCGGCTGGATTCGAAGCGAATGGGGTACATCTGAGACGAATCGTCGCGCGAAGTTCTACTCTCTAACTCGCATCGGCCGAAAGAAGATCGAAGAGGAGACGGAGAACTGGGAGCGTGTTTCCGCAACGATGGCCCGAATTCTGGCGTCTGGAATTTAGGAACTGCGATGGACTGGATGCGCACTCTATTAAGCAGAATCCGTTCGGTTTTCCGCAGCCCGCAGCTCGATGCTGACCTTGATGAGGAGCTGAAGGCACACATCGATCTTGCGATCGCTGAGAATCTGCAGCAGGGCATGACAGCGGAGAAAGCTCGAACTGTGGCACTGCGCGCGTTCGGTGGGGTCACACAGATTCGCGAAGCATATCGTGTGCAGCGCGGCCTGCCATGGTTCCAAACGGCCGCGCAGAATATCCGAATTGCGATTCGCCAGCTGCGCAGGTCGCCAGGCTTCGCAATCACGGCAATTCTCACATTGGCCTTCGGCATCGGTGCCACCACCGCCATCTTCTCCGTTGTCGACGGTGTGCTTCTGCGCCCGCTGCCTTTTGCCAACCCCAGCCGCCTGGTGACCTTGGGCGACACGGTGAGCGGGGGCCACATGGGCGAGAACGGCGACCCCGGATGGGTGACCGCGCCCGAGGTGGTGACTTACCGGCGCGACACCCGCTCGTTCGAGAGCCTTGGTGGTTACACCTCCGTGAGCTACGAGCTTTCTGGAGTTGGCCAGCCCGCCCAGATCGACGCCGCGCGTATGACGCCCTCCCTTTTCTCCGTGCTGGGCGTTGCACCGCTCATGGGCCGCGTGTTCACCCCAGAAGAAGACACGCAAAAAGCCCAGGTTGTGGTGCTGAGCTATGCCACCTGGAAGGGCCGGTACAACGCCAACCCCCACGTGATTGGAACCAAAATTGACCTCAATCAAACGCCGTATATCGTCGTAGGCGTCATGCCCAGAAACTTCGAGTTTCCCATCGACGCCGGGCGTCTCAACCGCTGCGAGCTCTGGGTTCCCATGAGTTTCGGTGCCGGTGAGCTTTCACCGGAGCAGGAGGGGAACTGGGATTACCTCCTGGTCGGTCGGCTTAAGCCCGGGGTCACCATGGCGCAGGCGCAAGATGATGCGCAGCGGGTGGCCGCGCAGATTATGCGCAACTATCCGCCCGACCTATCGACCATCCGCATCCGGTCCGTGGTTTATCCGTTGCACCAGATCACGGTAATGCAGACCCGTCCGCTGCTGCAGATGCTTTTTTTGGCCGTGGCCGTGGTGCTGCTCATCGCCTGCGCCAACCTGGCGGGGCTGTTGCTGGTAAGGGCGATTCGCCGCCAGCGGGAAACGGC